>NZ_JBNFOL010000001.1:0-228829 GCF_057364765.1 Brevibacterium sp. LAARM3_SD1
CGGCCCAGCAACCTCGCGCGAGGTTGCTGGGCCGCCGTCAGGTAGCAATTAGGAGAGGGGTCAGTCGTCGGTGAGGGTGAGGCTGAATCCGCCGGCGATGAGGGAGCCGATGTTGTAGATGAAAGCCGCCAGGGTCGACAGCGCCGTCATCAGCACGATGTTGATGACCGCGATGATGAAGCCGGCAGCGACGACTCGGCCGAAGCCGAAGATGCCGATGATCCGCTCGGCCGACTCCGCGCCGGCAAGCTCACTCATGGTCGACTCGAGGCCGCTCATCACACCGGTCGCCTGCAGCACGACCCACAGCACGATGAACGCGACGATGGTGGCGATGCCGATCGCCACGGACATGAGGAACGACATCTTCATGACCGACCACGGGTCGACCGCGGAGACGGTGAGGCGGACGGTGCGGGGGCCCTTTTTCTTCTTGCCCTTTCCGCCCTCGACCATGTTCTTCACACCCATCTTCACGCTGCCGGAGCTCGCGCGGACGGTGTTCGCGGCATCTCCCATCACCGAGGTGGCGCCGCGGTTGCCGCCGTTCGATCCCTGGGAGCCCGATCCCTGCGATCCGGAGGCCGGTGCTCCGACCCCCTGGGAACCGGTCTGAGCACCCGATCCTTGAGATCCGGTGTGGGCCGATGGCGTCGATCCGGCCGAGGGCGCGCGGTTGGGCTTCGGCGAAGCCTTCGGTGCGGGAGGTGCGACGACGGTGGCGTTCTGGCTGTTCTGACCAGAGGAGCCGCGACCGGATCCGGATCCCTGATTCGCGCCGGACCCGGACTTCGAACCCGATCCGGACGCTGCAGCCGACTTCTCGTCCGACTTCGACGAGCCGGCCGTCAGACGGGTCGAGCCGCTCGACGTGCGTATGATCTTGCCTGAGCCTGGCTGTTTGCTATCGCTCACTCTTCCACATCCTCGTTGCCGGTCTGAGGCTCTGCGACCTCACCTTCCGTGGCTTCGGCATCGTCTTCGCTTTCGATCTCGTCTTCGACCTCGGCTTCGGGCCCACCGGTCACTGCGATAATACGATCTTTCTTGTCCGGTTTCGCGAACACCACACCCATGGTGTTGCGTCCCTTCGCCGGAACTTCATCGATGCTCGACCGAACGATCTTACCGCGCTCCATGACCACGAGGACCTCCTCACCGTCTTCGACGATGAGCCCGCCTACCAAGTCTCCGCGCTGTTCGGTGATCTTCGCAACCCGGATTCCCAGACCTCCACGGCCCTGCAGACGGTACTCGTCGACGGGGGTGCGCTTGGCGAATCCGGCTTCGGTGACGACGAAGACATAGGTGTCGGGCCGGACGACGTCCATCGTCAGTAGCTCGTCGTCGTCCTTGAACTTCATGCCGGTGACGCCTCCGGTGACCCGGCCCAGGGGACGGATCGACTCATCATCGGCGGCGAAGCGGATTGACATCCCCTTGCGCGAGATCAGCAGCAGGTGATCCTCGGCACCGACGATACGGGCCGAGACCAGCTCATCGGGCTGTCCCTTGTATTCGCGCAGGTTGATGGCGATGACACCGCCGGTCCGGTTCGAGTCGTACTCGCTCAGGCGGGTCTTCTTCACCACACCGGAACGGGTGGCGAGGATGAGGAAGTCGGCTTCCTCGTAATCCCGGATCGACAGCACCTGTGCGATCGTCTCGCCCGGCTGGAGGGCGAGCAGGTTCGCCACATGCTGGCCCTTGGCATCCCGTGAACCCTCGGGCAGCTCGTAGGCCTTGGCGCGGTACACGCGACCGGTGTTCGTGAAGAACAGCAGCCAGTTGTGGGTGGAGGTGACGAAGAACTGTTCGACGACGTCATCGCCGCGCAGCGCCGCACCCTTGATGCCCTTGCCGCCGCGGTGCTGAGCACGGTAGAGGTGAGTCTGGGTCCGCTTCGCGTAGCCGCCGCGGGTGATCGTGACGACGACCTCCTCCTCGGGGATGAGGTCCTCCATGGACACATCACCATCGAAGCCGGCGAGGATCTTCGTGCGGCGATCGTCACCGTAGCGTTCGACGATCTCGTCGAGTTCCTCGGACACGATTTCGCGCTGGCGAGAGGGTGTTTCCAGGATGTGGTTGTACTCGGCGATGAGCTGCTCGATCTTCTCGGCCTCTTCCTGGATCTTCAGACGCTCCAGTGCGGCCAGACGGCGCAGCTGCAGGTCGAGGATCGCATTGGCCTGGAGTTCGTCGACCTCGAGCAGCTCCATCAGACCGGTCCGCGCCTCGTCCGAGGACGGGGAGCGGCGGATCAGTGCGATGACTTCGTCGAGGGCGTCGAGGGCCTTGAGGTAGCCGCGCAGGATATGAGCACGCTCTTCGGCCTTGCGCAGCCGGAACTGCGTACGACGGACGATGACTTCGATCTGGTGCTTGACCCACAGCCGCAGGAACGAGTCGATGCTCAGTGTGCGCGGCACGCTGTCGACGAGGGCCAGCATGTTCGCGGAGAAGTTCTCCTGCAGCGAGGTGTGCTTGTACAGGTTGTTGAGCACGACCTTGGCCACGGCATCGCGCTTGAGCACGATGACCAGGCGCTGACCCGTGCGACCCGAGGACTCGTCGCGCAGATCAGCGATGCCGGCGACCTTGCCGTCCTTGACATAGGAGGCGATCTTCGCGGCCAGGGTGTCCGGGTTGACCATGTAGGGCAGCTCGGTGACGACGAGGCAGGTGCGGCCCTGGATCTCTTCGACCTCGACGACGGCGCGCTGGGTGATCGAGCCACGACCGGTGCGATAGGTGTCCTCGATGCCCTTGCGGCCGAGGATCGTCGCGGCCATCGGGAAGTCGGGCCCCTTGATGATGCCGAGGAGGGCTTCGAGAGCCTCCTCCTTGCTCGCCTCCGGATGGGACAGGAGCCACTGGGCGCCCTGGGCGACCTCACGCAGGTTATGCGGAGGAATGTTCGTAGCCATACCCACGGCGATGCCGGCCGAGCCGTTGACCAGCAGGTTCGGGAACCTCGAGGGCAGAACCATGGGTTCCTGGTTGCGGCCGTCATAGTTGTCCTGGAAGTCGACGTGCCTTCTTCGATATCCCGGACCATCTCCATGGCCAGGGGCGCCATCTTGCACTCGGTATAACGCGGGGCGGCCGCTCCGTCGTCGCCCGGGGATCCGAAGTTGCCCTGTCCTGCCACGAGCGGATAGCGCATCGTCCACGGCTGCACGAGGCGGACCATGGCATCGTAGATCGCCGTGTCGCCGTGCGGGTGGTACTGGCCCATGACGTCGCCGACGACGCGGGAGCACTTGGAGAAGTTGCGGTCAGGGCGGTAGCCGCCGTCGAACATCGCGTAGAGCACGCGGCGGTGGACGGGCTTGAGTCCGTCGCGGACGTCAGGCAGGGCACGTCTGACGATCACGCTCATCGCGTAATCGAGGTACGACCTCTGCATCTCGAGGTTGAGATCAACCTGTTCGATCCGGTTGATTTCTGTTCCGATATCGTTCTCGTCGGCCAATGTGGGCTCTTCCCTTGTGTTCGAACCGTGTCCGGCTGGATCTCAGCCGTGTGCGGCGGCAATTGGTGCGTGCAAAGAATGGGGGCGGGGCATCCGAACTCCCACCCTCACCGAGGCGGCTGCCCCGGTGAGGACGGACGCTCAGATGTCGAGGAAGCGGACGTCCTTCGCGTTCTCCTGGATGAAGCGGCGACGCGAATCCACGTCATCGCCCATGAGGACGGTGAAGATCTCATCGGCGACGATCGCGTCGTCCAGCGACACCTGCTTCAGCAACCGGTGGTCGGGATCCATAGTCGTCTCCCACAGCTCCTCGTAGTTCATCTCGCCCAGACCCTTGTAGCGCTGGATCGCGAGGTCCTTGGGCAGTCGCTTGCCTGCGGCCCGCCCGGCCTCGAGGAGTCCGTCGCGCTCCTTGTCCGTGTACGCGAACTGGTGCGCAGCATTCGACCACTTGATGCGGTAGAGCGGCGGGGTGGCGAGGTAGACGTAGCCGTGCTCGATGAGCGGCTTCATGTACCGGAAGATCAGCGTCAGCAGCAGGGTCGTGATGTGCTGACCGTCGACATCGGCGTCGGCCATGAGGACGATCTTGTGGTAACGCAGCTTCTCGAGGTCGAACTCCTCACCGATGCCGGTGCCGAAGGCCGTGATCATCGCCTGGACTTCGTTGTTGCCCAGCGCTCGGTCGAGGCGAGCCTTTTCGACGTTGAGGATCTTTCCGCGCAGCGGCAGGATCGCCTGGGTGTTCGGGTTGCGGCCCTGAGTCGCCGAGCCGCCGGCCGAGTCACCCTCGACGATGAAGACTTCGGATACGAAAGGGTCCTTCGACTGGCAGTCCTTGAGCTTGCCGGGCATGCCCGAGGACTCGAGCAGCCCCTTACGGCGAGTGGCCTCACGGGCCTTGCGGGCAGCCAGACGGGCCTGGGAGGCCTGCAGCGCCTTGCGCACCACGTCCTTGGCCTGGGCCGGGTTCGACTCGAACCAGTGTCCGAGTTCGTCGCGGACCACGCGCTGGACGAAGCCCTTGACCTCGGAGTTGCCGAGCTTCGTCTTCGTCTGACCTTCGAACTGGGGGTCGCCGAGCTTGACGGAGATGACGGCCGTGAGACCCTCGCGGATATCGTCGCCGGTGAGGTTGGGATCCTTGTCGCGCAGCAGCTTCTGATCCTTCGCATACGCGTTGACCAGCGAGGTCAGTGCCGTGCGGAAGCCCTCTTCGTGAGTGCCGCCCTCATGAGTGTTGATGACGTTGGCGTAGGTGTGAACGGACTCGTTGTACGACGTCGTCCACTGCATCGCGATCTCGAGCGCCAGAGTCTGTTCGCCCTCTTCGGCTTCGAAGACGATGACATCGGGGTGGACGAGATCGGCCTTCTTCGTCGAGTTGAGGTACTCGACATAGTCGAGCAGGCCGTTCGCGTATTCGTAGGTGACGGTGCGCGGCTTCCACTCGTTCGCCTCGTCCTCGTCGATCTGGACATCCTCGTCATCGACCTCGTTGTGGCGCTCATCGGTGAGGCTGATCTTCAGGCCCTTGTTGAGGAAGGCCATCTGCTGGAAGCGCGCACGGAGGTATTCGTAGGAGAAGTCCGTGGTCTCGAAGATCGAGCCGTCCGGCCAGAAGGTCACGGTCGTGCCGGTCGCATCGGTCGCCTCACCGCGCTGCAGTTCGCCGGTGGGCACACCGCGGACGAAGTCCATCGTCCAGACATAGCCGTCGCGCTTGACCTCGACTTCGAGTCGTTCGGACAGCGCGTTGACGACGGTCGAACCCACACCATGGAGACCACCGGCCACGGCGTAACCGCCGCCGCCGAACTTTCCGCCGGCGTGGAGGATCGTGAGGATCACCTCGACGGTCGGCTTGCCCTCCGTCGGGTGCATGGCCACCGGCATTCCACGACCGTCGTCGGATACGCGGACGCCGCCGTCGGCGAGAATGGTGACCTCGATATGATCGCAATAGCCGGCCATCGCCTCATCGACGGAGTTGTCGACGATCTCCTGAACGAGGTGGTGGAGACCGCGTTCCGAGGTCGAACCGATGTACATGCCGGGTCGTTTCCGGACTGCCTCGAGACCCTCGAGCACAGTGATGTCGCCGGCATCATAATGAGGCTGATCCTCGGTCGTCATATGACTCCTTGTTCGGATGGTCGCTATCAGCTCCCCATTCTACCGCGCCGCACGCTGAAATGCCCGTAAGCGGCCTGTGAAGGCGTATTTCCCGAATTTTCGTGCCGCAGATGTACCCCCGGACAGGTGAGGGAGCGGCTATGGCCGTTTAAGGCCTTCTGTGTTCTTCGCAGAAATGCAGGGACTCTTCCCGGAATTCGCCGAGGCGGCCGCTCCATCTCAGCCGAATGTGTCCCGAGGTCCGCGGCCGGCCACCGATCGTCGGCCCCGTTTGAAGCTGCGCCCCCGGGGCCCCTTGATCTCGATCTCGGTGATCGTCGCCGAGCCCAGGCCTTCCTCGAGCTTGCGCAGGATCGTCGGTTTGAGCACCCGCAGCTGGGTCGCCCAGGTCGTCGAGTCCGCGGCGATGACCAGCAGCGGAGGAGAGAAGTCGACGGGAGTCGCGTGCTGGGCCACCTGGGGACCGACGAGGTCGGGCCACCTGCCGAGCACCTTGCCGATGTCGAGCGAGGACGACCAGCCGCGGTCGGAGATGAGAGAGCCGAGCACGGAGGACACCGATTTCGGGTCACGGCCGTCTCGGCCCGATCCGGAGTAGACGACTTCGCCGCGGAGACGTGAACGTCGACGGCTGCGGACGAACTTCGCTTCGGTGACCTCCATCCGCCGTACTCGGTCGAGGGCTTCGAGGGCGGCGACGGGAGTGGAGTAGTCCCGTTCGATGCCGCTCATGATGCGCTGCTCTGCAGGAGGCGGGACTGGTCGATCCGAACTCCTTCGAGGCCATCGGGCAGATCGGAGTCGGCGGCCGCGGTGATGAAGACCTGTTCGGCCGAGGTCACTCTGGAGGCCAGACGCTGCCGTCGACCGGTGTCGAGTTCGGAGAAGACGTCGTCGAGGACGAGGATCGGCTGTTCGGCGGCACTTCCGGCATCGGCGGAGAGCAGATCCCAGCCCGCCAGTTGCATCGCCAGCGCCAGCGACCACGTCTCCCCGTGAGAGGCGTACCCCTTGGCCGGATGCGTTCCGATCATCAGCGACAGATCATCGCGGCCGGGTCCATGCAGGGTCAGTCCGCGCTCGATCTCCGTCGTCCGGCGACGGTCGAGGGCTGCGAGCAGCAGCTCCTTGCATTCGTCCGCGGATTCGACCAGCGAGTAGTCGATGCGCGAATCGTAGGCGATATGGGCACCTTGCCGCTCCAGTCGGGCGTCGGCGGCGATATAGGCGAAGTTCGTCTGCAGCGGCTCGACGATGTCGGCGAGGATCCGCTGCCGGCCGAAGACGAGCTCGGCCGCGGAGTCCGCGTAGGCCATGTTCCAGATGTCGAGGGTCGCCTCGAGGCCGGGATCGCGGTCCTCGCGGAGCCGTTTGAGCAGAGCATTGCGCTGTTTGAGTGCCCGTTCGAAATCCGTGATGATCGAGGCGAAGCGCGGGTTGCGCGCCACGACGAGGGTGTCGATCCAGGAGCGGCGTTCGGCCGGTTCGCCCCGCACCAGGCTGAGATCCTCGGGGGCGAAGACGACGCAGGAGACGAGGCCGAGGATGTCTTTGAGCTTCACCGCAGTGCGGTTGACCCGGGCTCGGTTGGCTCCTTTGGCCTGGATGGTCACCTCGACGGTGGCGTGGCGCTGATCCCGGTTGACCAGTGCCGACACTGTCGCCGCCGGTCTGCCCTCGTGGACGAGCGGAGCGTCGAACGCGACCCGGTGGGAGCGCTGATGAGCGAGGTACCCGATCGCCTCGACGATATTGGTCTTCCCGGTCCCGTTGTCAGCCACGAATGTCGTGACTCCGGGTGAGAACTCGAGGTCGAGCTCCGGATACGACCGATAGTCACGCAGGGAGAGTCGGGATATCCACATTCAGATGCGCGTGGGCATGAGCAGATAGCGATAGGACTCGTCGGCAGGACCGTCGAGTTCCTTCTGCCCGGAGATGATGACCGGCTTCATCGGCTGAGTGAAGGAGAAGTTCACATACGGACTCTCGACAGCGGCGAGACCTTCGGCGATGTAGTGCGGGTTGAAGCCGACGGTGATCTCGTCGCCCTGAAGTGTGGCTTCGACGGCTTCGGAAGCCTGAGCGTCGTCACCGGTGCCGGCGTGGAGGGTGAGCATTCCGTCGGTGACCTCGAAGCGCAGCGGGGTGTTGCGTTCGGCCACGAGCGAGACACGTCGCACGGCTTCACGCAGCACAGCGGTCTCGACGATGGCGTGGATCGGAACCGAATCCGGGAACAGCGACCTGACCTTCGGGTATTCGCCTTCGATGAGCAGTGAGGTGGTGACTCGGCCCGCCGAGGTGAAGGAGATGAGGTCCTTGCCGGCGTCGGTGCTCAGACCGATGGTGACATCTCCGCCGAGGGACTTCGAGACATCGGAGAGTGTGCGTCCGCGCAGCAGGGCCACGGCCGAGACGTCGGGACGTCCCGGGTTCCAGGTGAATTCGCGCACGGCCAGACGGTAGCGGTCGGTGGCGAGCATGGTGACCTTCTCGCCCTCGATCTCGACGCGAACGCTGGTGAGGATCGGCAGGGTGTCGTCCTTCGAGGTCGCGATCGTGACTTGTGAGACGGCGTTCTGGAATTCTCCGGCCGAAACGGTGCCGGAGTCGTCGGGAATCTGCGGCAGTGCCGGGTATTCGGCCACGGGCATCGTCATCAGCGAGAAGCGGGAGGATCCGCAGGTGACGTCGACCTTCGCATCGATCTGCTCGAGCGTGACCTCTTGGTTCGGCAGCGCCTTGGAGATGTCGGCGAGCAGACGGCCGGAGACGAGGACCGTTCCTGCGGAGGCGACATCGGCGACGATCTCGACACGGGAGGAGACTTCGTAGTCGAAGACGGCCAGGCGCACTGTGCCGCCGGCTTCGGCGGTGATGAGGATGCCGGTGAGGACCGGAGCGGAAGGACGGTTGGGCAGAGTCTTGGTTGCCCAGGCAACAGCGTCAGCGAGAACGTCGCGATTGACTTTGAACTTCAAGGGGGATGCTTCCGCGTTCACTTTACTCCTTCGGGGTGGCCACCCGACCTGCACTGGGCATCTGGCACAAGATTCCGGGTTGCGAGTCACAGGCTCGATACTGCTCGGAAAACTTTACACAGCCTATCCGATTTGTGCCCACCTCAGGAGTGCCGACCGAAAGAGGGTCTGAAGAGAGTGAATCTCGCATTCGAGAATCGTCCGAGATCCTGTGTTCGAATATTGCGGAGCTCAGCTGCCGAGACGAGCTCGAGGTTGTGAGCTCGATGCTCACCCACCGCAGCAGTCGGTGGCGGTCGCCCTCTTAGGAGTTGAATTCACTTGGTAGAAGTATCAGCACTTGTGGAGATTGTGGATAAGTGCCTCCTACCCCAGAGTAATCAAGGGTTCTGACCGATTATGGGCTTGTGGATGCCATGTGCACCGCGACGAGGGCGTCGGTGGGCGCTTGGGTAAACACAAGCATGTAGTTCACATCTTTCCACCCGTGGAGCACTTCTGTCCACCGTTCTGTCCCCAGCTGTGAGCAATTGTCCCCAGGGTTATCCACAGATGTGTATGACGTCTTCTATAGGCGGTGCTGTTGTTTAATGCGGTTTGTGAGTTCGGTGACCTGCGTGTAGACGGCCCGTCTTTCGGCCATCTGAGTTCGAATCTTCTTGTTCGCATGCATAACGGTCGTGTGATCGCGTCCACCGAACGCCTGCCCGATCTTGGGCAGGGAGAGGTCGGTGAGCTCACGGCACAGATACATGGCGATCTGTCTTGCCGTGGTCAGCGTCCGGGACCGGGAGGTTCCGCACAGGTCATCGAGGGTGAGGCTGAAGTAGGCAGCGGTCTGACCCATGATGTCCGCGGCCGTGACTGCAGGGGTGTCATCGGGGGTGATGAAGTCCTTGAGGACGGTCTCGGCCAAGGAGACGTCGATCTGCTGATCGTTGAGGTTGGCGAAAGCCGTCACCCGGATGAGGGCGCCTTCGAGCTCGCGGATGTTCGAGGACACCCGGGAGGCGATGTATTCGAGGACATCATCGGGGACGTCGAGCTGTTCGGCTGCTGCCTTGCGGCGCAGAATCGCGAACCGGGTCTCCATATCCGGCGGCTGCACGTCCGTGAGCAGACCCCATTCGAAGCGGGAGCGCAGCCGCTCTTCGAAGCCCTTGAGCATCTTCGGCGGCTGATCGGAGGTGATGACGACCTGCTTGGCCTCGTTGTGCAGCGCATTGAAGGTATGGAAGAACTCCTCGACGGTCGCATCCTTGCCCTGCAGGAACTGGATGTCGTCGATCATGAGGATGTCGACCTCACGGTAGCGGCGCTGGAAGGCCGGACGCAGGGCGTTCGAGGTCTTCGACGAACCGATCGTGTTGATGAAGTCGTTGACGAACTCTTCGCTGGAGACGTACTTCACGCGGATCTCGGGGAACAGCTGAGTGGCGTAGTAGCCGATCGCATGGAGCAGGTGGGTTTTGCCCAATCCCGAGTCCCCGTAGATGAACAGAGGGTTGTAGGCCTTGGCCGGTGCCTCGGCGACGGCGAACGCCGCGGCGTGGGCGAAACGGTTGGATGCGCCGATGACGAAGGTGTCGAAGGTGTACTTCGGGTTGAGCTGGGCGACGCCGGGAGCATCGACGGGCGGGCCCATCGGGGCGGCGGTCGCCTCGGCGATCTTCATCTCACGGTCGGTCATCCCCGAATCGGCCGGTACATGAGGCTGCTGCTGGGTGGGCGTCTGAGTGTTCGGAGTCTGCGCGGCGGGCTGGCCCTGACCCGGTTGGCCCTGGTTCGGCTGGGCGAATCCGGGGGTCGAATGATCGGCTGGGGCAGGGCGCACCGGTTCGGCCGCCTCGGTGCGGGTGGGTTCCGGCGATCCCGTCGCCGAGGTGGAGGTGACCGGATCGATGGGAATCTGAGTTCCCGGGGTGGGCTCTCCGATGAGATCTTCGAAGCGGATCGGCACGTCGAGTTCGGGATCGACGACGAAGCCGAAAGACACCTCGAACCCGAGGACCTTGGAGAACTCCCTGGTCAGGGGGTCGAGCAGTCGGGTCTCGATGGTGCGGCGGGTGTGTTCGTCGCGCACGGCGAGAAGGACGAGAGCATTGTCGACGAGGGCTTTGGGCACAGCCAGGGAGAGGAATCCCTTCTGGTGGGCCGTGAGTTCCGGGTCCTGATCCAGGGTTGAGACCACCGTGCGCCAGCGGCTGATGAGCTCGTTCTTGGAATTCGACACCGTCACATTTCCTCAGCTTTCAAAAAAATTCGTTCTGGCGTGATCCACACCTGTGCATGACTTCCACATAGTTTTCCACAGAATGTGGATCAGTGCCGACCCAGGCCAGTGAATCTCCACACTCGTGGATAAGCTTGTGGAAAACTACATGGGTGTGACTTGTGGACGGGCGTTGGTGACGGAAACGCGAACGGTGATGAATTTCGGGCGAGCGTGACGTGAAACATGCGGATCCCGTTTGACCGCTCGGACAGCGCCTCGCTAAGATGGAGTGTCCTGTGTACCGGGCTTCATCCGATTATCCTGATTATCTTTTGGCTCTTATGCACAGGAGTGCTCGGCGGTCGAGACTCGCACCGCCGTTTTTTGTGAGAACGCACCGGCGTTCATCCGCAACCTAGAAATCGGAGACTGAAGTGAGCAAGCGTACATTCCAGCCCAATAACCGTAAGCGCGCCAAGAAGCACGGCTTCCGTCTGCGTATGCGCACCCGCGCGGCCGCTCGATCCTGGCTGCACGTCGTCGCAAGGGACGTTCCGACATTTCGGCCTGAGCATGCTTGACGCGGCACATCGGATCCGCAGCGGCGAAGACTTCAGACGAATCTTCAGAGCCGGGGTCCGGGTGCGCACAGAGCATCTCATGGCGCACAGCCTGAGAGACACCGATGATACCCACGCTGCGCGCGTGGGTTTCATCGTATCCAAGGCCGTCGGCAACGCCGTAGTGCGCAACCGAACCAAGCGCCGCCTGCGCGAGATCATGCGTGCGCGTCTCGGTGAACTGAGAACCGGCGACCTGGTCGTCATCCGGGCGCTGCCGCATGCGGGACAGGCCGACTTCGCCGTTCTGTCCGCCGAGGTCGACGAACTGCTGATCAAGGCAGAGAAGAAGCTGGAACGTCGTGGACGCAGAGCATGATCTGAAACATGTCTCCGAGGTGCCCCGCCGGCCGGCCGGTTTCTGGCCCACACTCGGCTGGATCATACTGGTCGGACCGAGGATGCCGTTCGTCTGGTTCATCCGTGCCTATCGGATCGTGATCTCACCTCTCTACGGCCAAGTGTGCCGCTACTATCCCAGCTGCTCCATGTACGGTCTCGAGGCGTTCGAGATACACGGAGTTCTCAAGGGAGTGGTGTTAACTGGGTGGCGCATACTCCGTTGCAATCCGTGGTCACACGGGGGCGTCGACCATGTGCCGGGATCGGCGCGGGAGGCCAGGTCGAAGACCATCCACCGCGGTCAGGCACACAGCTGAACAGAATGAACTTGTCAGTCCGCGCGCGAGCGCGATCTAGCGGACTGCGTCGGGGCACACGTCGTGTCGCGCCGACCTGTGAACAATGGCAAAATGAACTTCGCGCAAGAATCGGTGTAACGAGGAGAACTGAATGGACTGGATGGACAAGCTGCTCTACCCGCTGCAGTGGGTAGTTGCTTGGATCCTCGCGATCTTCCACGAGATCTTTACCGCAATCGGTCTCCAAGCCGACAGCGGTTGGACCTGGGTGCTCTCGATCGCCGGACTGACCGTGGTCATCCGTGCTCTCCTCATCCCTCTCTTCGTCTACCAGATCAAGTCGCAGCGCAAGATGCAGCTGCTGCAGCCGGAGATCCAGCGCCTGCAGGCGAAGTACAAAGGCAAGAAGGATCAGTATTCGCGTCAGGCCATGGCCGAAGAGCAGATGGCGCTGTTCCGCGACAACAAGACGAGCCCGTGGGCATCGTGCCTGCCTCTGCTCGTGCAGATGCCGATCTTCTTCTCGCTCTTCCGAGTCATCCACAACATGCCGAAGGTCGCTTCCGGCGATGTGGGCGCCATCGGCGGCTTCACCCAGCAGTTGGCGATTCAGGCCGAGAACTCCTCGATCTTCGGCATCAGCCTTTCGGCGGTCTTCACCGACCCGGGATTCGCAGTCAAGCTGCTGACCGGTGTCCTCATCGTCATCATGGCCGCCACCATGTTCATCACGCAGAAGCAGATGATGGCGAAGAACATGTCGGAGTCGGCGATGGCCAACCCGATGATGCAGTCGCAGAAGATGCTGCTCTACGTCATGCCGCTCGTCTTCGGCATCGGCGGAATCTACTTCCCGCTCGGCGTCCTCATCTACTGGCTGGTCTCGAACACCTGGACGATGGCCCAGCAGCACTTGGTCATCCGCAATATGCCCGCTCCCGGCTCGAAGGCCGAGAAGGAGATGCTTGAGCGCAAGGCTCGCAAGGGCAAGACTGTGAAGCAGGATGAGCTCAAGGGATCGACTGTCACCGAGGAGGCCCCGAAGAAGAGCGGCCAGCGGCAGCAGCCTGTGAGCAAGAACCGTAAGAAGAACAAGAAGCGCTGAGGACAGACATGACCGAAGAGAAGATCGACGAGACCTCCGAACAGACTCCGGAGGAGACCTCGACGAAGCCGAGCCGTGCCGAACTCCTCGAAGAAGAGGGCGAGATCGCCGCGGACTACCTCGAAGAGCTGATGGATCTGGCCGACATCGACGGCGATATCGATATCGATGTCGCCGACGGCCGTGCGCAGCTGTCCATCGTCTGCGAAGACGACGATGACTCGAACCTGGGCACCCTGGTCGGCCGAGAAGGGCGCACCCTCGGTGCGCTGCAGGAACTCAGCCGTCTGGCGGTGCAGACGCAGACCGGTCAGCGGTCGTGGCTGATGCTCGATATCGACGGATTCCGCAACAGCCGCCGCGAAGAGCTGATCAAGAAGGCCAAGCGCGCGATCGACGAGGTCAAGGACGGCGGCGATGAGTTCGCGTTCAAGCCGATGAACAGCTTCGAGCGCAAGATCATCCATGACCAGGCGGCCCGCGCAGGTCTGGTCTCGGAGTCCGAGGGCGAAGGCGACGGTCGTCATGTCGTCATCCGGCTCGCCGATGACTGATCAGCCCGAGAACGATATCGAGCCCTCGGACGAACCGACGCCAGCGGAGATCGAAACGCCTCCGGCCGGCACCGAAGAGTACTTCGGTGCGGCTTTTCCTGCCGCGCAGCGGTATGCCGAGCACCTGGCCACAACCGGAATCGAGTGGGGCCTCATCGGTCCGCGCGAGGTCGATCGACTGTGGACCCGGCATATCCTCAACTGCGCTGTGGTTGCCGAACACATCAATGAGAATGATGTCGTCGGTGATGTCGGCAGCGGCGCCGGGCTGCCGGGTATTCCGATCGCACTGATGCGCCCCGAGGCGAAGATCGTACTCATCGAACCGATGGAGCGCCGCGTCGAATGGCTGAACATGGTCGTCGACGATCTGGGCCTGAAGAATGTGCGAATCGTCCGTGCACGTGTCGAGGAACTCGTCGACGAGGAGATGTTCACGGTTGTGACCGCACGGGCGGTGAAGGCGATGACGACTCTCATCGAATGGACCCGCGAGGTGATCAGCCCCGGGGGCCGGATCCTCGCCCTCAAGGGAGCTTCAGTCGAAGGCGAGCTGGTCAAGGCGAAGAAACTGATCAAGCGATATCGACTGTCCCAACCTCAGATCCACGTCGTCGATGGCGGCGGCATCCTCGAGGTCCCGAGTCGTGTCGTCGAGATCGTCAAGAAATAGTACGAAGTAGAGTTGGTCTAGGCTGGATCAGAGCCTTGTGAAACCGATGGATGATGGAGTGCGCCCTATGCCGATCATGGATGAGTCGTCTCCCATTGGTGCCGCGATTGCACGGGACAACCGGCGTGCGGATCGACTGTCGCAGACAACCTTTCCACGGCCGGACTCGACCCGTATCTTCACGATCGCGAACCAGAAGGGTGGCGTCGGAAAGACCACGACGGCGGTGAATATCGCAGCTGCCCTGGCCAATCAGGGGCTCAACGTCCTGCTCATCGACATCGATCCGCAGGGAAACGCGAGCACCGCCCTGGGGATCGATCACTATTCCGAGGTCACGAGCATCTACGACGTCCTCATCGATGACGTTCCGATGCGCGAGGCTGTGGCGCAGTGTCCGGACTTCGACACTCTCAAGTGCGTGCCGGCCACCATCGATCTCGCCGGCGCGGAGATCGAACTCGTGTCACTCGTCGCGCGTGAACAGCGACTGCAGCGTGCCTTGGGCATCTACCTCAAGGAGGAGGAAGCAGCGGGAGATCGCGTCGACTACATCATCATCGACTGCCCGCCCAGTCTCGGCCTGCTGACAGTGAACGCCTTTGTGGCCGCCCGCGAGGTCCTCATCCCGATCCAGTGCGAATACTATGCTCTCGAGGGTCTCAGCCAGCTGCTGAAGAACATCCAGCTGATCCAGAAGCACCTCAATCCCGAACTGGCGATCACAACGATTCTGCTGACGATGTATGACGGACGGACGAACCTCAGCGCTCAGGTCGCTGAGGATGTGCGCACTCATTTCCCGGAGCAGGTGCTCGGCACTGCCATTCCGCGATCGGTGAGGATCTCGGAAGCACCGAGCTATGGCCAGACCGTGATCTCATATGACCCACATTCCAGCGGTGCCCTGTCCTATCGGGAAGCTGCTGAGGAAATTGCGAATCGAGGAGTAAGTCGTGGCTGAACGCAAGAAGAGGGGCTTGGGACGCGGGCTCGGAGCATTGATCCCCGATGCGAACTCCAATGACCGTCCGGTCGATGTCTTCTTCTCCGGTGGGAACACGGACGACGGAAGTCGCGAGGGCGAGGCGAAGACGTCACGGACCGCGCGCAACGACCCGGCCGCTTCCATGCAGTCATCTCGTCGTCGGAAGCCGAAGGCCGCTGGGACCACGAGGTCCTCGGCCTCGGCAACAGAGAAGGTCACAGAAACCAAGGCGGCTGCCTCGAAGACAGCTTCTTCGAAGACCGCCTCTTCGAAGTCAACCACTGCTCGGTCGGGAACGTCCAAGGCAGGCTCCTCCAAGGCGACCCAGCCGAAGGCAGCCACATCGAAGGCCGCTGATACGAAATCGACGAGTTTCACGTCGGCAACGGGCACAACCTCGACGGCCAAGTCGGCTGCATCCAAACCTGCGGGGTCTCGGTCGACCGCTTCCAAGACCACGGGGTCGACGCCGTCGACTTCCAAGACAACGACTGCGAAGACATCCACGGCCAAAGCATCCACGGCCAAAGCATCCACGGCCAATGCCTCGACGAGCAAGTCAAGTGCTGCAAAAGCCCACGGGGGCAGCGCCTCCACATCATCTTCTGCTGCCAAAGCGAGCACACCGAAGACGAAGACAGAGTCATCATCCACCGGAGCCTTGCCTGAAAGCACAGAGAAGGCCCCTGCAGCGGCGAAAACGAGTACTCGGAACGCAGCATCTGCCCATGCTTCGGTTTCCGACCCGACAAAGAGCGACAACCATGTCACCACACCGGTGTCGAACGCGGTTGCAGACTCTGAATCGGCTCCCGCAGTGAATAACGCATCGGCTGAAGTAATCCCAGATCACGTCGCTGATACACAGGAGGCGGAGTCCCCAGCAGAGCCTGCTGCGGCGCCGTCGCCCGAGGATGATGTTCGTGAGACTCATCCTGGCGTGTACACGTCCTCCGGTCGCAGTAACGACGACCAGGCGGATGAACCGGCAGAGGCTGAGGACACCGGTAGCGCCAGTGAAGTTGATACTACGTCCGTAGTTGAACGTGATTCGGATGCTGCTGACGTGGGTAGCGAGTCGGCAACCACGGAGCAAGAGGATGCAGCGTTCTCGGCAACCTCGGAATCCAGTGAAGAGTCTCGTTCATCGGCCAAGGCTGAGGATCCGGTCGATGCTGACGCAGACGAGGTCGTCGACGGCTATGACGACGGTGAGATGGACGGCGTTGAGTCCATTCCGGATACCGAGTTCGGTGAGATCGATGTCGACCTCATCGATGCGAATCCTCGTCAGCCACGTACTGTCTTCGACGAAGATCTCTTGGCCGAGCTTGTGCACAGCATTCGTGAGATCGGTGTCCTTCAGCCTGTCGTCGTCAGGCAGAAGCCGAGCGATCGTTCGCGCTTCGAGCTCATCATGGGTGAGCGTCGTCTGCGGGCGACGAAGGACGCAGGTCTGTCGACGATTCCGGCAATCATTCGGTACGTCGAAGATACAGATCTCCTTCGCGATGCGCTTCTGGAGAACCTGCACCGTGCTGAGCTCAACCCATTGGAGGAAGCTGCGGCCTACGGGCAGCTGCTCGAGGACTTCGGGTGCACTCAGGAGGAACTTTCCGAGCGCATCGGGCGTTCGCGTCCCCAGATCTCCAATACCTTGCGTCTTCTCCGACTGCCTCCTCTGGTTCAGCGCCGCGTAGCAGCCGGCGTGATTTCGGCTGGCCATGCCCGAGCTATTCTTGGTCTGCGCGATCCCGAGCATATGGAAGTTCTTGCGCAGCGCATCGTCGCTGAAGGACTGTCTGTCAGGGCTTCGGAGGAAGCTGTCGTTCTGCTCAACCGCGGTGATTCGATCAATGTTTCACGTGCAACGACGAAGGTTGCTCCGGAGTTCTTGGCCGTTGCAGAGCGTTTGGGTGATCGTCTGGATACCAAGGTGAACATCTCCGTTGGTAAGCGTAAGGGCAAACTGAGCGTGGAGTTCGCCAACCAAGAGGACCTCGACCGCATCCTTGGTCTCTTGGGAATCTCCAACGAGGAAGCACTCTGAACATAGAGCGCCAAGAATTGTCGACCCCCGCGGTGAACATCGCCGGGGTCGATTTCTGTCTGGTGACGTTCTAGATCCCCGCTTCCCCTTGTCTCAGCAGCCGCACGATACTGGAAGTTTCGAGGGAATCGGGCTGCCCAGGCCGTGTATGTCCTGCCGCTTGGTTGATTGGCCTTGCAGAGCATCGTTTCACGTGGAACATTGTCTCGATATACATACCGCACTGCCTATAGGGTGCTCACTGTTGGAGTACGTCACTTTAGGATACGAGTATGTCGTCGCGCCGGTTCGAAGGGTCAGGACCACTCCGGGGATCTGAATAGAGTGCCTGGGTACGGGTCGACGCGGACTGGCAGGTGGAGTGGATTAGTGTGTGCAGGTGCCAGAGTGCCGTACTTCCGAGGTTCGAGACGTTGATAAGCGTGACCGTGCGGGCTCAACCTATGGAGTCATCCGCTAAGTCAAGCATTCATAGCGCACCGGGGCGTACCAGGAGTCCCCAATAGATACATTCTGAAGGGATCCATGGTTAACCCGTTCTGCTGACTCTTCTGCAGCGGGGTTTCACGTGAAACCAGTGGTTCACCGGAGCAAGTTGATCGGCTGTAAACTGCAATAACGAGGTGCCACGTCACTGAACCTGTCGTCGATCAAAATGTTTCACGTGGAACGGGTCCGCTCTCACTCACGTCCTCGAGAGTTCCAATGGATTGTGACACTGACATAGCTGTGCTGTTGCCTATGCTTGTAATGGGCCCACCCACCACCCAAGTGTTCGTTTCACGTGAAGCTCGAGCATGTCCGCAGATCAGGATACCTCTCGATCACCTTCGCTATACTTACGATAGTTGAGGATCTCAGCCTGTTCATGGGGCGTGAGGTCGAGAATTTCTGTTAGTGCGATTAGTGGAAAGCCAGAACGGATTCACTGAGTTGTCCGAGTCAGTCGAAGGGACGGTAACGCCGCGAACGGGATTCTGTCGATAAAGCCCGTGCTCTAGTGCTAGTCCTCGTTGAATCTGCTGAGGACTATTCTTTCTGCGCGTAGCGCCTCAGAGGCGGCGAGCTCCTACCGTCCTTCCCACCTCCTCTGCAGAGTTGAGGCAGGAATTGAATCTAATGGTGTCGCTTGTTTCACATGAAACGTAGGCGATGGTGACCGGTCGGCGCACCGAGGAGCAGACCTCAGACTTCGATAACTGGTCTAACGAATACTTGGAATGTGGAGGACAGACTCGAATTGGCTGATGGAGTATTTCGGCCCAAATCGTCCTAACCCACGCCCATATCTTCCTAACCCACGTAGATCTCCGCCTTCCCCACCACCTACTATTCAGGCATCTACCAAGGTCACAATCATTCTTTTGCTTGGTTCAACCGCGGTTCCATTCTATCGGTGTGGGTTATGTGTCGATGAACAGGATCTTCACGTGAAACGAACTATCAAGGCGGGAGCGCAAATCGCCCCCTACTGTAGAGAATGGTGAAGTCCTATGCAGTGTTCGGTCGTTGCCGGGTTCGAGCCGGACCAACTTCTATTGAAGGCGTTGAACTTGCTGAGTTCGGTTCGGTTGTTTAGTAGCGAGTGCCGGCAGACCTACGAGTCGAATGTGCAGAGATCTGATTGCTGTCGGAGCAGGGGAAGGGAAGGTCTCATGGACTCCCCGCCGATGTAGTTGTATTCAATGGCTGCTCTGTTTCGGGATGGACTCGTTTCACGTGGAACATGATTGGGTGAGAATGCGGTGTACGATTTTCGCCGCGCTAGTAGTACGGCTCTCGAGTAGCCCTGCGGAGCTGGTAGAGGATGACGATATGTTGGGAAGGTGTTGAGATGAAGTGGTCTACACGCACGTGTTAGTGTGTCCCTTGCTTCATAGATTCATCGGTGGCAGCTGAAACTCTATCCGTTCCACGTGAAACATTCGTAGGTGCTGTCTCTAGCTACCCGCTAACGTCACTATTTCCGGTCAAAGAGTGACTGTAAGGCGTCTCAGTGGGTCCGGCTTGATAGCGTAGAAGCAGTTCCTCTGAGTTTGAAAGCACCATTGCTAGTGTTGCCGATTCTCCGAATTCGCCTTCAGAAATGGAGTTGGTTGGCATTTCTGCGTAGAGTTCGATTGTTGCGATTGCTATTTATCTAGGTAGACCGTATGCGTGCTCAGTCTTGATTGCGGCCTTGATGGGCAGTTTATGGAGTGTACTATGCAGTCTTAGACTTCTAGGTTTCACGTGAAACAGAGATACTCACTATGTGTTGGTTCGATGGTTCAGTGGCTTAGCTCGTACCCGGCTCTTCTATCTGACTCCACCTAGTTCATCGAGTCGTTGGTGCAACTTGAAGTATGGTCAAACGATAGAATGCGATCTCGTGATTCTAGCGATTTAGCAGAACACGGTTTGAAGAGTGATGACTGATTGGGATAGGCCGCCTCGGCCCAGGTTTCTCCGCTGTTTCACGTGAAACGACTGCACGGCCGTCTGGAGGCCCGTCTGCAGTCGGCGGGAGAAGTCCTCGCGTAATCGTTCCAAGTCGTCCAAGACACTTCTTTGACCGAAACAGTCATTGGGCCATAGTGACAATCTGTTGAGCTGCTGACGAAGTCGCCAGGCGCGCAAGCGGAACCGGGCTCATGTGTAGTCGGTTCGTTAGCGTGTTTGACCTCTCGCCCCGCGGTCTCACTCATACTGGGCGTCCCTGGGCGCTGAGGGTGATTGCCCCGGCGCGACACCTCGTGAAGCTATTCTCTCAGAGAACAGTCATTCGTTGAGGGGTACGGAGAGTGTCTGACCGCGTTGGGGCAGATATAAGGAATGCGAAGCGCCGCCCTCCTTGTATGGAGCACGGCACTGAAGACCGAGTTTTGATCGTATGGGGACTAGTTCAGAGCCTTGATTGCGTCGAGACTGAGGGTTCCGGTCTGTGGGTCCTTGTCCTCGAGGATGTAGAGGCGCTGGAGAGCTGCTGCGATTCCATCCGCGATCGCATCGCGGACGTGTGGATCCTGCAGGTTCTCGAGGTCGTCTTGATTCGTAAGGTAACCGCTGACGACATGAACCTTGGGAGTCCGCAGTCTCTTGAGCGACGACCAGGTGCGAGCGTGTGTCCGGCAGTCCAGCATTCCCGTACGTGCGACAACCTCGCCTTGAATGAGCTCCGCGAGCTTCTGCCCCGTCGGCGAGTTCATATCCGACTGTCGTTCGTGTCCGAAGTAGAAGGTGGCAATGCCATTGGCATCCTTGGACTTGCTGACATCCGCAGTCACGGTGACTACCGCCGATGCCCCAAGCGTGTCTGCTCGATTGACCTCGACGGCATCCCCTTCCAGAAGGAGCGCCCCGGCTCCGATCGCTTCCAGTCGACCCACAAGTCGACTTGCTATATCTGAAGTGATCTGACGCTCGAGAGCCGCCTGCTCATCGGTCATCGGCAGATTCTGGAAATCTACAACTGTAGTTGCCGCCTCGATGACGAAGGTTCGACCCACGAGCGAAGTTCCCGAAGCCGCTACGCGTGCGCGCTCCTGAAGAGCGAAGAGGTTGCCTGTGTCCTGATTACGGTCGATCGCGTTGAGTCCGCGCAGAGTCTGCGGACCGGTCACGCCATCGACTTTGGTGCCGAGGCTCATCTGCAGCTCTTTGACCGCCGTCTCGGTGAGGGCGGCGTATTCTGCGTCGATTCGGCCCGGATAGAAGCCCAGCCCCGCGAGCTTGGTCTGGAGGTTGACGACATCGTCGCCCGTAAGGATCCTGACGGGGTCAAATCGGAGGACACGGTCGCCGAGCTGATATCGAGCCTGCTCGAGCTCTGAAAACGTCTCAGGGCCCAGTACACCGTCGCAGAGGATTCCGCGGTCCTGCTGGAACTGCCTGACTCCGAGTTCAAAGGCTCGATCGAAGTCCGCGGTCTCGGCATCTCCGACATGGAGTCCCAACCGGGCCATCTGTGTTTTGATATTCGGCAGCATCTCGGAAATGTCGCCACGCGTGTAGCGCGGTAAGTTCGTGTTCGTCAATGCGTTGCCAATCTTCGATGATGCGGTTCTTGGGTCAGTGTCGAGCGGCGCCCGGAAATGCCTAAGGCGCCTGTTGATATTACAACAGGCGCCTTAGAACTCGATCAGATGAAGTCGGAGAGCTCATCCTCAAGGGCCGGCTTCGGACGTGCGCCGATGATCGTCTTGGCGACCTCGCCGTCCTTGAACACGTAGAGCGCCGGAATCGACGTGATTCCGTAGGTGCTCGCGGTCTCAAGGTTCTCGTCGGTGTTGACCTTGACCACGTTGAGCTTGTCTCCGTGCTCTTCAGCGATCTGGTCAACGATCGGGCTGACCATACGGCAGGGGCCGCACCAAGGAGCCCAGAAATCGACGAGCACGGGCTTGTCGGACTTCAGTACGTTCTCTTCGAACGTTGCGTCAGTGACTTCTGTCGACATGAGTAACCTTCCTTCACAACGAATGTCTCTAGCAGAACAGTGGGACTGGGGCTTTCATTCCCCTGCGGATCCGCTCGGGCTGATCTGTTCGGTAGGCAGAGGTGCGAGCGGACGCTTCGGGGTCAGGAAGCGACAGGAGCTTCGGCTGCAGCTGCTTCGGCCACAGCCGGCTTGGAGGCCGCCTCGAGATCACCGAGGTAATGTTCGGCGTCGAGCGCTGCCGAACATCCCGATCCCGCGGCAGTGATCGCCTGACGGTAGACGGAGTCGATGACGTCGCCAGCAGCGAAGACGCCTTCGACGGACGTCTTCGAGGTGCGGCCGTCGACGCTGAGATATCCGTCGGCGCGCATCTCGAGCTGATCGGCGAACAGGCTGGTACGCGGGTCGGATCCGATGGCGACGAACATGCCGGTCACGGGAAGCTCAGAGGTCTCCCCTGTGACGGTGTTCCTGATGGTCAGACCGGTGAGCGAGTCCTCACCATGGACTTCGGCGACTTCGGAGTCGAGAAGGAACTCGAGCTTCTCATCGGCGTTCGCACGATCCTGCATGGCCTGCGAAGCACGCAGCTCCTGCCGGCGGTGAACGAGAGTGACCTTGGATGCGAAACGGGTGAGGAAGGTCGCCTCCTCGAGAGCGGAGTCGCCACCGCCGATGACAGCGATTTGCTGGTCGCGGAAGAAGAAGCCGTCACAGGTAGCGCACCAGCTGACTCCGTGACCGGAGAGCTTCTTTTCGTTGGGGAGGCCGAGCTCGCGATATGCCGAACCGGTTGCAAGGATCACCGCCTTTGCGGTGTAGCGCGCACCCAGAGCTGTCTCGATCTCGTGAGCACCCGGGTTGAGCTTGAGGGTCTCGACGTCGTCGTAGATGACTTCGGCTCCGAACTTCTCGGCCTGCTCACGCATGCTCTCCATGAGTTCCGGACCCTGCACACCGGCGGGGAATCCGGGAAAGTTCTCGACATCGGTGGTGTTCATCAGTTCGCCGCCTGCGGTCACCGATCCGGCGATGACGACCGGTGAGAGGTTCGCGCGGGCTGCGTAGACGGCTGCGGTGTAACCGGCCGGCCCCGATCCGATGATCACCAGTTGAGTATCAGTCATGTGAAAAGGTCCCTGCTTCTCTCTGCTCTGCTCGGCGGGCCGTTGAGCGCCGCGCCGAATGACGTTCGTATCTATAACGGTACGGTGCCGGGGACTATTCCGCACCTGCAACAGGGGCGAGATCCATCCGTTGGTTCATGAGAACTTGACGGAGCTGATGGTGGCCTTGAAGCCGCCGTCGGTCTGCGGCAGGTCGGTGATCCAGAGGATGAGCTTGTCGGTCTCGACCTCCTCATCGAATTCCACGGTGACAGCGCCTTCGGCATCGAAGACGCCTTCGCCGATGACCTTCGCGTCCTCTGGGTCGTCTCCGTCGCGGATCTCGAACTTGCCTCCGGAGTTCCCCGACGCCACCTTGACCTTGCTGATGGTGGTCTCGTCCTCGAACTCGAAGAGCAGACCGACACCCGATTTGAGATTGCCGAAGCTCGCTGAGTTGTACCTGTCGGTGTTCCAGGACCCTTCGGTCTTGGGAATGACGTTCTCGACTTCACTGTCGTGTTCCGATCCATCGCCCTCGGGGTCGAGAGATTCGACGTTTTCGATCTTCGGCGGATCGGCTTTCGGAGTCTTCTTCTCTTCCTTCTTCGTCGGCTGCTCGCTCGGCGCAGAGGTTTCGGAGACCGGGGTGGGCTCCTCTTCTCCCGAGTTGAATGCGATGATGACGATGCCGAGCACGATTGCCGCAACGACCGCGAGACCGAGAACCAGCCACAGGAAGGGCTTCCGAGTGGCCGCGGGGTCACGCTCCTCGGGACCTGATCCTCCCGATCCGCTGCCGGAACCGCCGGAGGCAGCGCTGCCGCCAGAGCCCGCGCCGCCGCTGCCGGCCGAGCCCGCGGGCTTGGATGCACCGGATTCGGAGGTACCGGACGTGGAACCGCTGGACTTGTCTGCATGGGCTTTCGCCCCGACGCCGGCGCCCGCTGCAGCTCCCGCCGCCGCGGCTCCGGCCACGGCAGCACCAGCTGCCCCGGCGGCCTTGTTCCGGTTCTTCGCAGACGCAGCCTGTGCTGCGTCGGTGGAATCGCTGTGCTGCTGGCGCGGTTTGCCGGCCTTGCGCTCGGCTGGACGGATGGACGAGGAGCCCGTGGCCGCCTCGGTGCTGGGCTCATTTACGGAGTTCTGATCATCGGCAGCACTGCGATCGTCAACGGAGTCCGGGGACAGCCGACGCATCTCCTTCGGCGGGGCGGCAGCATTGGCTTCCTGCTGACGGGCGGTCGAACTCGCCTCGAAAGCGGCGAGACGCCTGCGCGCCTCGTCCTCCTTGGCCTTCGCGATCCGACGTTCGCGTTCATACTCGCGTCGCTGATGTTCCCGCTGCTGCTCGTTGGTTTCGAACATACCGCCGAGGAACCAGGACCCGTCGTCCTCATCCTCGTCGTCCATGATCACGCGGGTATCGTTCTCATCACCCTCGTCATCGTTCTCTGGGACGATCTCGAGTGCCTGAGTATCGGGATCCGAATCGTCTTCCCGGCTCATGATCGGGGTCGTGAGGTTCTCGTCGTATTCGTGCTCTGCGTACTCCGAATACTCCGAATACGTCTGCTCCGGCTGCCATTCCTCCCAGTCCTGGGCGGCACTGTCGAGCTGTTCCTTGGCGATCGGGAAGCTCGAAGCTTCGCGCATCTGCATCCGGTCGGCGTACCGGCCGGTGGTGTGTCCGACCACTCCGGCAGCCAGTCCCCGCGTTCCCGGACGGGTGATGCCGATCCGCACGAGGGCAGCCTGCACCTGATCTTCGCTGGCGCTGGCCGCGCCCTCAGGACCGGGCCCGATGGTCTTCGAACGAGGTGCGGGCAGACTGGTGGCTTCGTCGAAGCTGCGCGGCGACTGATCGAAGAGGTTCTCGTTCTCCGCCACCGGAGCTCGATTGACATAGCGCAACAGCTCGGGATCCCAGTCGTCGATGTAGCCGAGCACCTCGGCGACCGAACCCGGGCCGGGATCCGAGCCCGTGATGATTCCGCTGACGAAATCATCGAGCTTGTCCGGGACCTCGGGGTTGAGAGCCTGGGCCCGGGCGATCCGGGCATTCTCCTTCTCCGCAGGAGGGATGCCGTCGAACGACTCCTCGCCGGGCCAGAACCCGGTCAGAGCCGTATAGAAGAGCTGGACGAGAGCCAGAGCGTCTCGCCGTGACGCCTTCGTGGGCGTGTAGTCCTTCTGCTCGACGAGCCCGGTGTCCAGCGCCAGCGCCGCATCGATGCCGATGCCTGCGATGATCACCGCACCCTTCGAGGTCAGACCGACAACGCTCGGCCGCAGGAACATGTGGAACAGTCCCCGCCTGGCCGAGGTGACGAGCGCCGAGCCGACCTCGCCGATGAGTGCGCACGCGGCATCGACGGGCAGCGGCGAACGCGGCAGGATCTGGTTGAACGGCGTCACCGCGATGCGCTTGATGACGATGTAGTCCAGCCCGTTGGAATGTCCGACGTCGAGCGTCGGGGCGATGCGCGAGTCGCCGAGAATCGATACGCGACGGGCGGCCTCGAGAACATCGTTGGAACCATCGGCATCAGCGACGAGGATGAGCACGGGTTCATCGAGGATCGCATCGAGTCCGGTGCAGACGGCACCGACTTCGGGTTTCTCGGGAAGCCACCGGCGGTCGACGGTCGATACGACATAACGGCCGGCCACCACCATGCCGGGTTCGATATCGATCAGGGCGACCACCTCCGGTGGGGATTCAAAGGGCTCAGGCTGTTTTCCTTAGTTTTCCAGCTACCACGCCAATAATCGAATGCAACTCTCTGACTTTGAGCAAATAACAAGCTCCGATGAAGAACAGCAGCATCACGGTGCCGACGATGGCCGTGGTGATGAACGCCTGCCACCGTCCTGCCAAGGCGAAGTCCGGGAAGAAGTAGAGCAGACCGAACCCTGCCCCTCCGGCGACGATCGCTGCGAGGAGGAACTTGAGATGCGAAGTGAGGATCTCCCGCAGATCGATGGCGCCGAGGCGCTTCTTCAGCACCGCGAACGAGATGATCATCGCCATGAGGTACCCGAGGCTCATGACGAGGCCGATGATCGCCACCGTCACCGACTTGGGGAAGATCGTCGCCGAGAGCACCGCCAGGGACTGGAAGATGATCTGCGGCAGCTGGATGAGGAACGGAGTCTTCGCGTCCTCGTAGGCGTAGAAGACCCGCTGCGCGAGGTAGTTCGCGCTGAAGGGAATGAGCCCGAAGACCATCGTGATGATGACCAGTCCGATGGCCGTGGCCTGCTCCCGTCCCTCACCGGCGATGATCATTGCGACGGGGGTGGCGAGGACGATGAAGGCCACGGCGGCGAAGGAGTTGACGAAGCCGACCATCCGCACGCCCATCGAGAAGTCGCCGACGACGGCCTCGGTGTCATTGTTCGCTGCGTCCTTGGCCAGGGAGGTGAACAGAGCCGTGGCCAGAGAGACCGCGATGAGGGAATGCGGGAGCATGAAGACGAGGTAGGCGGTCGTATATGCGGCGTTCGAGGCGTTTCCGTCGCCGGGGATCGACGACCCCGAGGCGACGCGGGAGATGACGAGGAAGCCGATCTGACCGATGAGCATGGCCGAGAACGTCCAGAATGCGACCTTTCCGGCCGTGCCGAGACCGACCCCGCGGAACCCGAAGGTCGGCTTGTACTTGAAGCCGATCCGCTTGAGCGGCCAGATGAGGATGAGGGCCTGTGCCGCGACGCCGAGGGTGGCCGTGCCCGCGATGAGGGCGATCTTGTCCGGGGACCAGGTGTCGAGATCGTGCGGTGAGGCGTTGTTCGTGCCGAAGATGAGGATGAAAGCGGCGAGACCGGCGATCGCGACGACGTTGTTGAGCACGGGAGCCCACATATAGGGGCCGAACGACGACTTCGCATTGAGCACTTGGCCGAGCAGCGTATAGAGACCGTAGAAGAACAGCTGCGGCAGACACCAGAGTGCGAAGGCGGTGGCCAGCGCCATCTGCTCATCGCTCCACCCCGACGAGTAGAGCCAGACCAGCAGCGGAGCCGCGGCGGTGGCGATGATGCTCACGCCCGCGAGGAGCAGGAAAGACAGCGTCAGCAGCCGATTCGTGAAGTCGGTACCGCCGTCCTCTCGTTTGGAGGCACGCACGATCTGCGGGACGAGCACAGCATTGACCACGCCGCCTGCCAGCAGCATGTAGAGCGTGTTCGGCACCTTGTTCGCAATGTCGAAGGCATCGGCCTGAACTGCGGTGACGCCGATCGCGGTGGCCAGCATCGAGGCTTTGACGAAGCCGAGCACACGAGAGGTCATGGTGCCGGCGGTCATGATCGCCGAGGACCGGGCCAGGGATGAGAAGCTGGACACGCTCTACCTCTTTTCAGGGTCGTCGTCGGTCTTGGCGCGGGCCATGGCATCGGCCAGCTGCTGTTCGGGGATCTTCGGTCGCCCGCGGGAAATGGTCTTGATCAGGCCGATGACGAACACGACGGCCAAGCCCAATCCGATCACAGCGGTGCCGATGTTCTCCCAATCGGCGCGGACCCGCACCATGAGTGATTCGTGTTTGGGCAGGACCACCTCGTCGGCGGTGACCATCTCGATCGTCGTCGGCACATCGGCGTTGGCGAGTCCTTCGACGGGCACGTCCACACGCATCGTCTCCGCGGCGGGCACCTTCACGGTCTCCGTCTCCTGCGCCCGCAGCTGCGGAGTGTTCGGCTTCATCCGGATCCGCAGGGTCGCTTCGGCGGGGGAATCATTGACGATCGTGACCGGAATCGTCGTCTTCTCACCGGTGACGAGGAGGACGGACGATCCCTTGCGCAGACGGAGGCTGTCCATGAGCTTCTCGCTCTGCTCACGGGCCTGCCCGGCGCAGATGTTCGCGTTCCGGCCCAGCGTCCACGCCGCCGAGGTGCACGTGAGCAGTTCACGGTCGAGCCGGATATCGGCGCTCTCCCGGTCGCTGAAGACGCTGTTGAAGTCCTCTTGGTTCGCCCGGGTCTCGGCCAGGGATTTCACTGCCCTCTTCCGGATGTGCGGAGCGTCGGAATCCGTCCGCAGCAGTCCGCGCGACTCGGATCCGGAGTCGAGGATCTCATCGACCCCGGTGGGGGCGATCCACGGTGCCGAGCTCAGATCCTCGACGGTCTGCTCCCAATTCGCCGAGGCGGCCGCGCGCGGGAGTGGAACGAACAGGCTCCGGGTGCGGTAGGGGGCCTCGGATTGGATCACCGCAGATTCCGCGACGAGCTCGGACAGTGCCCGGCCGGTTGTCCGCGGCGATCGCCTCGGCGCTCATATCCGTGAGCTCCGAATCCGAGACGAGGGTGTCGATCGTCGACTCCCCGTCATCGGTGATCGTCGTCTGCGAATGCGCATCATCGTGGATGCCGGTGATCGAGGGCTGCTGAGCATCGCTGATGATCGCGGTGGAATTGCCGGACTTCTTCAGGGCACGCAGGCCGTTCTTCGTCGCACTTCCGGCCACCGGCCAAGCGATGTCCGTGCGGGCATCGGGGAAGACGTCTTTGACGATCTCACGCTGCTTCTGAGCGAAGGTGGAGAGCCGGTCGATCTTGGTCCCGCGCAGAGCGCTGAGGTCGGGATCGCCATAGGGCAGAGCGACGATCGTGTGCTTCTGCGCCGCCTCCACGAAGTCCTGATACCAGGAGCCGAGGCGTTTGCGCTGTTCTTCTGCGGCTTCGAGCTCGGCGGCGCTGGAATCGGCGTCATCGTTCTCCGGTGCCCCGACCGGCGGCGACTGGGTCTCATCGCCTTCGCCCGCACTGGGTTCTTCGGTCTCCTCCGGTGCGTCGGCGGCCGGAGGTTCGGCGATCGCGGCTTCGAAGGAGGCGATGACGCGCGGATCGACCGCCAGAGCGAGTTCCTTGTGTTTCAGGAGCTTCGCGATCGTGTCGAGCGAACCGCCTTCGGCGATGGCGGCATCGAGCCGGTCGGATGGGATGAGTCCGCCCTCGGAATGGCCGGGCAGGGTGACGGGAGCGAGCACGCTGATCTTCGTCTGATCGAACTCCGGGTCCGGGTACCAGGTGGTGAAGCCGAGGGCAGAGGCCCGCAGACCGGTTTCGTCGCCGAGCTGGACCGCCAGCCCCCGCGGGCCCCAGGAACTCACTGGTGAGGACTTGCTCAGTTCGAGGTCGTCGGCGGGAACACGGAAGGTGAACTCCGCAGTGGCACCGGGATCGATGGTGTCCTCGAACGAGGTGTCGAGGGTGCTTCCCGAGTCGTCATCGGAATCGGTGTCGTTGTCCTTCTTCGCCTTCTCTCTGGCCTCGGTGCCATCATGTTCGAGATCGGCGACGGTGCGGTGCTGTGCCTGTCCCTGCTTCCAGGAATCAAGGCGGGATTCGGAATCGAGCTTGCGGGTCGACATCTGCAGACTCAGGCTCGGCTTCTCGACCGCTTTCTTCGTCGTGTTCGAGATCGTGCCCCGCACGGTCAGCGTGCCTTCGTCATCGATCCAGGGAGTCACCTCGTCGAGGGTGATCGAGACTTCGTCCTTATCGGCATCGGAGTCCTTGTTCGCATCGGTGCTGGCGGCTGCCGGCGCGGCGGTGAGCAGCGGGTATGCGAAAACTGACCCTGCGAGCAGCAGGAGTGTGCTCAGCAGGGCGGTGAGGAATCGCATACGGCGGATCGGAATGGGTTTCACTGCTCCAGTCGGGACACCATCGGTCGGGCGGCGGCGACGATTCGGCGCTCATTGGCGAACGACAGTCGCGAACGCAGGTCATTGAAGGGCACCCACGCCGCATCGATCGCTTCTTGGTCAGGATCATTATCCACGGTCAGAGTCCCCGACTGTGCACGCAGCAGGAAATGGTGGACGAGTTTGTGGATCCGGATTCCGGTCACGGTGAACCAGTAGTCGACGGTTCCCAGGGGACAGATGATCTGCCCCGCGATCCCGGTCTCCTCTTCGACCTCACGGCGGGCCGCCTCGGCGGGGGTCTCAGTTCCCTCGAGATGTCCCTTGGGCAGGCACCATTCGATCCGGCCGCGCGATTGATGCGCGCGATGACGGCCACGGTCAGCTTCGGATCAGAGAAGTCGACAACGATGCCACCGGCGGAGATCTCCTCCACTGTGGTGCGGCGGGACGTGCGGGGTCCCGGCTTGGGCATCGGTGTGGTCATTCTCCTACCTTAGTAGGCGAAGCTTGGAAGTTTCGTGTCATCGGCTCCCGGTAGTCTTATGGGGACCGGAACTCGCGCCTGGACGCGGGAGGCGAGTTCCCACGGGCAAGAGCAGAAATCTGAAGAACCGAAGGAGCTCGGTGGATCCGCAGACCGCGCACAACCGACTGCACGACAAGCTCGACGAACTCGAGCACATCCTCGGCCCGCTGGGTCAGAGGTTCTCCTCAGCCGGTTTCGAACTCGCCCTCGTCGGCGGTTCCGTCCGTGATGCGCTGCTCGGTCGCCCCATGCCCGACCTCGACTTCACCACCGATGCCCGCCCCGACGACATCCTTCGGCTGATCTCCGACTGGGTCGACACTCACTGGGACATCGGACGCGAATTCGGCACCATCGGGGCCGTGAAGTCCGGTGTGCAGATCGAGATCACGACCTACCGCGCCGAAGCCTATGAGGAGGACTCGCGCAAACCGGTGGTCGCCTTCGGCACGGACCTCGACGCCGACCTCGTCCGCCGCGATTTCACGATCGGGGCATGGCGATCCGTCTGCCCTCGAAGGCCTTCGTCGATCCGCACCAGGGGTTCGATGACCTCATCGCCGGTCGCATCCGCACCCCCGGCACGGCCGCAGACTCGTTCTCCGATGACCCGCTGCGGATGATGCGCGCGGCCCGGTTCACCTCGCAGCTCGGGCTCGATCCCGTGCCCGAGGTGGAAGCGGCGATGACGGCGATGGCCGATCGGATCGAGATCATCTCCGCCGAACGCGTCCAGGTCGAACTCGTCAAGCTCATCACCGGCATCGACCCGGTCGCCGGAATCGACCTGCTGGTGCGCACCGGCATCGCCGATTATGTGCTGCCCGAGGTGTCCGGACTGCAGCTCGAGACCGATGAGCACCATCGACATAAGGACGTCTACCAGCATTCGCTGACCGTGCTGCGTCAGGCCGTCGAACTCGAGAGCCGATATGCCGCGGCTCAAGAGAAGGCCGGAATGGCCGACGACGATCCGCAGCGCCTGCGCGTGCCGGACTTCGTCGTGCGTTTCGCCGCGCTCATGCACGATGTCGGCAAGCCCGCCACTCGGCGCTTCCAGCCCGGCGGTGCCGTGACGTTCTACCATCACGATGCGGTCGGTGCGAAGCTCACGGCCAAGCGGATGAAGGCGCTGCGCTTCGACAAGGACACGACGAAGGCGGTCGGCCGCCTCGTCGAACTGCACCTGCGCTTCTACGGGTACGGCGATGCCGGGTGGACGGATTCTGCGGTGCGCCGCTATGTCACGGACGCCGGACGGCTGCTCTCCCGCCTGCACATCCTCACCCGCGCGGACGTCACCACCCGCAACAAACGCAAAGCCGACCGTCTCGCTTTCGCCTATGACGATCTGGAAGAGCGCATCGAGGCTCTGGCAAAGCAGGAGGAACTCGATTCGATCCGCCCGGATCTCGACGGCAAGCAGATCATGGCGATCCTCGATATCGAACCATCGCCGCTGGTGGGCAAAGCCTATAAGCATCTGCTCGAGTTGCGGATGGAGAACGGCCCGCTCGGAGCCGAACGTGCCGAGGCGGAGCTGCGGGAATGGTGGGCTGCTCAGGGGCAGTGACCGACCCCCGCTGACTCACCGACTGATCAGTGCTGATAGCTTCGTTATCGTTTAGATTTGTGTGTGACGTCACACGCTGTGACAGTTGCGAGAAGGTGAGGAGACCACAATGACAGTGACCGAGGAATTCCGCGCTGCCCGTGACAAGTTGATCGAACTCCGCAGCGATTACGACGCTGCCCGTGAACAGTTCGAATGGCCGAGGTTCGATCACTTCAATTTCGCTCTCGACTGGTTCGACAAGATCGCCGAGAACAACGACAAGCCCGCTCTGTGGATCGTCGAACAGGACGGATCCGAGGGCAAGTGGAGCTTCGCAGAGCTGTCCGCGCGTTCGAACCAGGTGGCCAATCACTTTCGCCGTGCCGGGATCAAGCGGGGCGACCATGTCATGGTGATGCTCAACAACCAGGTCGAACTGTGGGAAACGATGCTCGCCGGCATCAAGCTCGGCGCCGTGCTCATGCCCGCAACCACGCAGTTGGGACCGGTCGACCTCAACGACCGTGCCGAGCGCGGTCATGCGGAGTTCGTCGTCGCCGGCACCGAGGATGCCGCGAAGTTCGATGACGTCGATGTCGATGTCGTGCGTATCGTCGTCGGCGGGGAGCCCACCCGTCAGCAGGACTACGCCTACTCCGATGCCTTTGAGGAGAGCACCGAATTCGATCCTCAGGGCAGTTCCCGGGCCGATGACCTGATGCTGCTCTACTTCACCTCGGGCACCACCTCGAAGGCGAAGATGGTCTCCCATACGCATGTCTCCTACCCCGTCGGCCACCTCTCGACGATGTACTGGATGGGACTGACCCCCGGCGACGTCCACCTCAATGTCGCTTCGCCCGGCTGGGCCAAGCACGCCTGGTCGAACATCTTCACCCCGTGGATCGCCGAGGCCTGCGTCTTCCTCTACAACTACTCGCGCTTCGACGCCAATGCCCTCATGGAGACCATGGATCGGGTGGGTGTCACGAGCTTCTGTGCCCCGCCGACCGTGTGGCGCATGCTCATCCAGGCCGATCTCAGCCACCTGAAGAATCCTCCGACGAAGGCCCTCGGCGCCGGTGAGCCGCTCAACCCCGAGATCATCGACCGCGTGCACAGCGAATGGGGCGTGCTCATCCGCGACGGCTTCGGCCAGACCGAGTCGACCCTGCAGATCGGCAATTCGCCCGATCAGGAACTCAAGTACGGTTCGATGGGCAAGGTGCTGCCCGGTTTCGATGTCGTGCTCATCGACCTGGCGACCGGTGAGGAAGGCGACGAGGGTGAGATCTGCCTGCGCCTCGATCCTCGGCCCATCGGTCTGACCACCGGGTACTGGAGCAATCCGGAGAAGACCGCCGAGGCCTTCGAAGGCGGTGTCTACCACACCGGCGACGTGGCTTCCCGCGACGAGGACGGCTACATCACCTATGTCGGCCGCGCCGACGATGTGTTCAAGGCCAGCGACTACCGACTCTCCCCCTTCGAGCTCGAAAGCGTGCTCATCGAACACGAGGCCGTCGCCGAGGCGGCTGTTGTCCCCTCGCCGGATCCGGTGCGACTGGCTGTGCCCAAGGCGTATGTCGTCGTGTCGAGCAAGTTCGCTGCCGATGCCGATACTGCACGGTCGATCCTCGCCTACTGCCGTGAGCACCTGGCACCGTACAAGCGCATCCGACGCCTAGAGTTCGCCGAGCTGCCGAAGACGATCTCCGGCAAGATCCGTCGCGTCGAGCTGCGGGCCCGCGAAGACCAGCTGCATCCGTTCAGCGGCGAACCCGTCGTCGAGGGCAACGAGTACGCCGATACGGACTTCGACCTCAAGAGCTGAGCGCGCGGCGGCCCTCGTTCAAGCGAAAGCGCGCTTTTCGATCGGTACACGGGTCGAAAAGTGCGCTTTCGCTTGAACGAGGCGCTGCGGAGGTCTGAGGCGCGGGGGAAACCTGCGGTCGGCAGTTGAATGTGAGCAAACACGCACTCGCCATGGTTGATTCTGCGGCAGTGAATTAAAATGCCTGGTGAGATGCCGAATACGGGGTTACTCAGAGAGCTGTTCGGTAACCTGGCGTGTCGGCAGGGTGTCAGGCTCAGCACTTTTTCATCCTCTACTAATGAATGCGTGCGAGACTGATTGGCGTCTTTGACCTTTTTCGGACCTCGTCGCCACGCATTGCGGCAGGCTGACTGACCTGGAGGACCTTGGGTGGCTAAGGGACAACACACAGCCAAGAACATCGGCAGGAATACGAAGAATCTGCTCAACTACCCCAGAGCGGGTGTGAGCGGATGGACTCGCTTCCTGCCGAGCATCCGCGTACTCGTCGTCGGCGGGCTCAGCCTCGTCATCGCCCTGTGCGTGGCCTTCGCCGTCGGATATGCCGCAACGGACATCCCCGAGCCGAACCTCGAGGCCACCGGTCAGACCTCGACGATCTACTACAGCGACGGCAAGACGCCGATCGGCCAGTACAAGGTCGAAGATCGCAAGTCCGTTGAGATCGACGAGATCTCCGAACCCATGCAGAAGGCCGCGATCGCCGCCGAGGACACCTCGTTCTACGAGAACCGCGGCATCTCGATCAAGGGTCTCTCCCGCGCCGTCGTCGGCGTGGCCACGAACCAGTACGCGGGCGGCGGTTCCACGATCACCCAGCAGTACGTGAAGAACTTCTATCTCACGAACGAGCACTCGCTTGATCGCAAGATCAAGGAGATGTTCATCTCGCTCAAGATCGACCAGCAGCAGTCGAAGGACGAGATCCTCGCGAACTACCTCAACACCATCTACCTCGGCCGTCGCTCCTACGGCGTCGAAGTGGCAGCTCAGAACTACTTCGACAAGCCGGCCTCGGAACTCGACGTCAGCGAGTCCGCTCTGCTGGCCGCGATGATCCAGCGCCCAGGTGCCGCCGACCCCTCGGACAACCCGGAGATGTACGAAGACCGCTTCAACTACGTGGTCAAGAACATGGTCGACGAAGGTTTCATCACCGAGGAGCAGGCCGCGAAGGTCGAGATGCCGGACGTGCGGAAGCAGAACAAAGAGTCCTCCCTGTCGGGTCAGAAGGGCTACATGTGGGACTTCGTCCGCCGTGAAGCGCTGCGCAAGCTTGATATCGACGAAGCTCAGCTCGACCGCGGAGGTTACAACATCGTCACCACATTCGACAAGGATCGGATGAAGGCTGCGGAAAAGGCGATCAAGACGCTCCCGCAGGATCAGCCGGAAGGCATGCAGGCCGGGCTTGTCTCGATCGACCCGGATGACGGCGGAATCGAAGCCTTCTACGGTGGCAAGAACTACCTCGATCAGGCGTTCAACGCCTCGACGCAGAGCCATGTGCAGGCCGGTTCGACGTTCAAGCCCTTCGCGCTCGTCGCCGGTCTGGAGAACGGCGTGCGGCTGACCGATTCGTACCCGGGTGCCAGCCCGACGACGCTGAACAACGACGGCACTCCGTGGGAGGTCAACAACTTCGCCGGTACGAGCTACGGCCCCGTCAGCCTGCTCAAGGCGACGCAGTCCTCGATCAACACCGCTTACGCCGCACTCAATGTGCAGGTCGGGCCGGAGAAGACCGTCGACGTCGCAGAACGTGCGGGCCTGAGTCCGAACTGCACCGACAAGGAGAAAGCGTCCGGTGATACCGGCGGCTGCTCGATCGATCTGACCAAGAACCCCTCGAACGTGCTCGGTACCCCCAGCGTCAAACCCATCGACATGGCGTCGGCGTACGCGACATTCGCCGCGAACGGCGTCCACCACGAGACCCACTCGATCAAGAAGGTCACAAAGGGTGCCGAGGACGAGGAAGTCTACAAGGCCGAGACCAAGGGCAAGCGCGTCTTCGACAAGGCCGTTGGTGCTGAGACCTCGTACGCCCTGAGCCAGGTCGTTCAGGGCGGTTCGGGCAGCTACGCCCAAAACCTCGGACGCCCCGCGGCCGGTAAGACCGGTACCACGACGGGTAATACAGCGGCTTGGTTCTCCGGTTACACTCCGAACCTCGCGACATCTGTCGTGCTGTACCGCGAGGTCGACGGCAAGCAGACGTCGATCGGCGCGTATGGCGGTCGCGGGGAAGTCACCGGTGGTTCGTTCCCGGTCCAGGTCTGGACGGACTACATGCAGACGGCGCTCGAGGGAGAGAAAGTCGAACAGTTCCCGGCACGCGGCGAACTGCCCGACAAGCCCAAGCCGAAGAACTCGAACCCGGCTCCGGCTCCTAAGCCCGAACCCAAGGAAGAACCTGAGCCCGAGGCTCCCGCCGATAACAGCGACGGCGACGAGGGCAAGGAGACCGAGGCTCCGATCGAAACTCCGAAGGACGACGAGGACAAGGACAAGGATTCCGACGGAGACGAGAAGGGCAAGGAAGAAGGCTCTGAGGACGGCTCCGACGAAGGATCGAACGACGGTGGTACCGATGACGGCGGCGGTAGCGACACCGGCGGTGACGGACCGGGCAACGGCTCTGACAACGGAAACGGCAGCGATACCGGCGGCGGAAACGACTCCCCTGGCGGTGGCGACAGCAAGAACGGTGGCGGCGAAATCACCGGTGGTGATGGAGGCGGCAGCTCAGATGGTGATGATGGCCCTCTTGGTGTCGGTGGCTGACCTGTAACCTCGAGTCATGCCCTCGAAGTCCAGCACCCGGATCGCCGAGCCACTGCTCGGCGGTCCGGTCGGCATTCACCTCGGTGCCGCCGGCCGCCGGTTCCGCAGCGCCCAAGCCTCTGTGCTGGCTGCGGTCCTCGGTGTCACCACCTTCCTCGCCCTGGCTCTGCAGGGTCCGTGCTTGAGCTCGGGATACGAACAGCCGTCCGCCTCGGCGAGGATGTGCGCAGGACCCCTGTCCACGGCGTTCCTCGGTGACACCAACCCCGAGGTGCTCGGACGCGCACACGGCGGAGGGGCCGCGTTGGCCCCATTAGAAGCCCGACTGGTCGACCTGGTCCACCTCTTCACCAACGACGTCTCCCTGTTCATGGTCGTCGTACTCCTGCTCAACACCGCAGGCATTGCGGCCCTCGGAGCCGGACTTCTCGTCCTCGCCCGCTTCCGGGGATGGCTGATTGCGGTCTTCGCCTCCCCGCTCATCCTCTTCACCCTCGGCTCGACACTCGACCCGATCGCCCTCGCACTGGCGGTGTGGGCGATGGTCGTCTTCTTCGGAACGCCTCCGCTGCGCCCGCGCGCTTGGCTGGCCGGTGTGCTCCTGGGCATCGCGACGTTCATCAACCCGCTCGCCCTCCTCGTGCTCCTGGCCCTGACCCTGGCCGGGCCGAATCCTGCTCGGGGACTGGGGCCGCGCAATCCGCGGATGATGCTCGCCGCGGCCACGCTCACCTCGGCGGTGCTGCTTGTCGTCGACCTGAGCGCGATCGACCGGATCATCCACTGGTACTCCGATGCGGTCGACGGCGGCTCCTTCGCCTCGATCCTGCTCATGGCCGAGCTCGGGGACGTGTCCGTCTGGGCTCCGCTGTGGATCATCGTCAGCGCCGGGGTCGTCCTCGCCCTCGCCGTCTCCCTCTACATGGTCCGCAGCACCGGTCTCGACCCGGCAGTCTCCGCATGCCTGCTCATCGGCGGCTGCCTGCTTCTGGCACCGGGCCTCATGCCCTGGGACAGCCTGTGGCTGCTGCCCTTCATCGCCCTGTCCATCCGCCGCTGGTGGGTGCTCATCGTCTGGACCCTGGCCGAGGCGGTCTTCGCCATCTCCATCCAACTCGGTGATGTGTCCGGGTTCGAAGCCGACGAGGGGCTCGACTCCACTTTCGTCGCCCTGTTCACCCTGCTGCGGCTGCTGGCCCTCGTCCTCGTCGTCATCATGTCCGGTGAGAACCTCTACCGGCGCGGAATCCGCGGTGCCACGGCCACGGCAGGGCCGCCTCGGCGAGGTAAGGAAGACCACGCGGATGAACATGACAGCCAGCGCACCGGTCGATTAGACTAGTGAGGTCTGTTCCCATTTCGTGACCATCACGGATTCGGGACGGACATGCATATACCCTCCTGCCATGGACCGACCATGGCCGCAAAGACCAGAGGAGGTGGGTGACATATGCGTAAGTACGAGCTCATGCTCATTCTTGATAACGACCTCGAAGAGCGGACGCTGGCTGACACCGTGAACAACCTGATCAAGGTTGTCCCGGCTGAGAACGGCACCGTCGACAACGTGGACATCTGGGGACGTCGTCGCTTCGCGTACGAGATCCAGAAGAAGTCCGAAGGCTACTACGTCGTGGTTGATTTCCACGCCGAACCTGCAACGACCAAGGAACTCGATCGTCAGCTCGGACTCAACGAGTCCGTTCTGCGCACGAAGATCCTCCGCCCGGACGCCAAGTAAGGCATCTAAGCTACCTCGCTTCTAGGAGATTCAATGGCAGGCGAAACAGTCATCACGGTCGTCGGGAACCTCACCAGCGATCCCGAACTGCGCTTCACACCTAACGGTGCGGCAGTCGCTAACTTCACCGTGGCCTCAACGCCGCGTATCTTCGACCGTCAGGCCAACGAGTTCAAGGACGGGGAGACCCTGTTCCTGCGCTGCTCGGTATGGCGTGAAATGGGAGAGAACGTCGCCGAATCTCTGCAGCGCGGTACGCGGGTCATCGTTCAGGGCCGACTGAAGTCCCGGTCCTTCGAAACCAAGGAAGGCGAGAAGCGCACGGTCATGGAGCTGGACGTCGACGAAGTCGGCCCCAGCCTGCGACGCGCCACCGCTCAGGTGACGAAGAACAACCCCAGCGGCGGAGGAAACTTCGGCGGTGGCGGCGGCTTCGGTGGAGGAGGCCAGGGCGGAGGCGGCCAGCAGGGCGGCTTCGGCAACCAGCAGTCCTCCGGTTGGGGCAACAACCCTCAGCAGGGTGGACAGCGCCAGGGCGGTTACAGCCAGGGCGGCAACAACGCACCCGCCAATGACCCGTGGGCATCATCGAACCCGCAGAGCGGCAACGGCGGCTGGGGCAACCCCGGCGCCGATGAACCACCGTTCTGATCCACGTCTTCACGACATTTCGAGACATTCGTCAACAGGAGATACTCATGGCAAAGCCAGAGATCCGGAAGCCTATCAAGAAGAAGGCTAATCCGCTCAAGAAGGGCGAAGCGGCGAACATCCACTACAAGGACACCGCTACGCTCCGTAAGTTCATTTCCGACCGCGGCAAGATCCGTGCACGTCGCGTCACCGGTGTGACCGTGCAGGAACAGCGCGTCATCGCAAAGGCCGTCAAGAACGCCCGCGAGATGGCACTTCTGCCCTACTCGAGCTCAGCTCGCTGATCGGAGGGAAAGAATAATGCCTAACCGCAAAGTGATTCTGAACCAGGAAGTCGACGGCCTCGGTGCCGCCGGCGACGTCGTCGAGGTTCGTGCCGGATACGCACGCAACCTGCTTCTGCCTCGTGGCTGGGCTTCGGCCTGGTCCGCCGGCGCTGAGAAGCACATCGAGTCTCTGCGCAAGACCCGTCAGGCCAAGCAGATCGCTGATCACGACGAAGCCATCAAGGTCAAGGGCGAACTCGAGTCGACTACGGCTCGCATCGACATGAAGGCCGGTAAGAACGGTCGCCTCTTCGGCGCCGTCACCCCCGCCCTCGTGGCCGAGGCCCTGCAGACCGCGACCGGACGCGAGTTCGATCGCCGTCAGGTCGCCCTGACCGGTCACGTCAAGACCCCCGGTAGCTACAACGCTGTTGTGCGCGTCGGCGACGAGATCACCGCGAAGATCAAGTTCGAGGTCATCGGCAAGGCCTGATCAAGGCCTTGTCCGGGCGTCCCAGTCCGGATGATTCGGACGTGGTGAGGGTCTGAACGGCCCCACCGCACCACCGCCGAGGCGGCACCTGAGTTCAGGTGCCGCCTCGGCGTTTTTTCGTGGGCGTGGTTCTGTGCGGAGTGGCCAGTGCCCGCAGGCGGGTGCGCCGGAAGTCGACTGAACCGACAGCCGGTGGCTGAGCATTCCTACTCGTTCCCGACATAACGTCGTGCTGCTCCTACATCGTCGTGGAACTCGCTCAACCCCGCGTTGCAACGGTGCGATGTGCCGGTGCTGGTGAGTGACACTCGCGGAAGAGCTCGGTTTGGCGCTGTCGTCGGCTTCGGCGAACTGGGCGAATGCGGGTCAGGTATCAGCCGTATCAGCCTCGGCGGGGTAAGTGAGTTCGCCGTCGCCGCCGACTCGCGCACCCTCGCTGAACTTCGCCTCATCGACATGGCCGGCACCGAGGATGTGCGAGACCGGGATCTCCCGCGCAAGCAGCTGGTCGGCGATGATCCGACGGTGACAGCGCCACCACACGGCTTCGGAGCACATGATCGCCAGGCGCTGGCTCTTCGACCATTCGATGAGGGTGTCGAGGTCGGTCCGGAACTCCTCGGACAGGCAGTGGTCGGCATAGTTGTGGAAGCTGCGGTTCTGCCACCAGGCATTCGTCTCGAAGGGCACCGTGTGGCTGACGGGTCGGCGACCGGTCAGCCCTTCGAGCCGGCGCAGCTCTATGCTGTGCTCGGCAAGGTCGTTGACCAAGGTTTCGGCGTTGAACCAGGGGTTCCTATTCGAACTGGGCAGTCGGCGGACGTCGACGATCGCCTCGGTGCCGGTGTCGGTGAGCAGTTCGATGAACTCGTTCAGTGAGCGATTCGAATGCCCGACCGTGAGGAGGTCCGGCAGGTCGGCGGTGTCCGTCATTCGTCGTCGACGAGGTGGAGGGCGCTGCCTTTGTGAGCGGCGATGTGATCGGTCTTGTCGCTCTTGATCTCGTACTGCGGTTCATCGGCCGAGGCGCGGCGGTTGTGGCCCTTGTACTCGAAGTCTGAGGTGTGGACTTTGGTGATCGTCCCGGAGACCTCTCCGGCCTCTGAGTTCCACGCCACGTGATCGCCGACGGAGAATTCGGATCCCATGGTGCCTCCCTGCTGCTGAGGATCGCTGTCGACTCCATCCAAGCACGAACCGCCCTGGAGGGGAACCCGGTGCAGATCCGGGAGGCCTCTTGCTCCGAACAGTTCGGACGCACGCAGTCGCTGGAGACTGCCTAGGAGCGGTGGGTGAGATCGGCTATGAGGGCGTCGACGAAGGACTCACAGGCTGCGATCTGGTCGAGCTCGATGAACTCGTCGGGAGCGTGGGCCTGGGCGATGTCTCCGGGGCCGCAGACGACGGTCGGGATTCCGGCTTCGGAGAACAGTCCCGCCTCGGTGCCGTAGGTGACCTTGTCATCGGTGGCGATTGCGCCCCAGTTCGCGGCGAGCGAGACGATGTCCGCATCGGCCGGGGTCTCGCAGCCGGGGGCCTCGGCTTCGATCGTGAAGTCGACTCCGGCGGTCTCGTTCTCGGCGGCCATGGCTCGACCGAGGCGTTCCGCCTCGGCGCGGAACCGTGCGATGAGGGCTTCGCGGTCGACTGAACCCAGCGATCGGAACTCGAATTGCACGCTCGCCTCGGCGGGGATCGTGTTCACAGCGATGCCACCGGTGAACGTGTTCGCCGTGACCGAGGTGAACGGAACGACGTAGGCCTCGTCGAAGGGTCCCTCGGTGCGGAATTCGGCGGCCACAGCGTGGACGAAGGCGACGAATTCGGAGGCGTAGGCGATGGCGTTGACGCCTTCGGGGGTGAGTGACGAGTGGGCGGCGACGCCGTGGAAGTCGACGCGGAAGACATTCATCGATTTGTGGCCGCGGATGGCCCGCATGCTCGAGGGTTCGCCGACGATGCAGCCGCGGGGCACCAGGCCCTCCTCGGTGATGGCCTCGACGAGGGAGATGGCGCCAACGCAGCCGATCTCCTCGTCGTAGGAGAAAGCGAGGTGGATGGGTTCGCGAAGCTTCGCGGACTTGAGCGCTTCGAGGCGGGAGAGGATGACGCCGATGAATGACTTCATGTCGGCGCTGCCGCGGGCGAAGTACTTTCCGTCGCGGATCTCGGGGGTGAACGGGTCGGAGGACCAGTCCTGGCCGTCGACAGGGACGACGTCGGTGTGTCCAGACAGGACGATGCCTCCGGTGGTCGTGCCGTCGGCTGCGGGGATGGTTGCGAGCAGGTTCGCCTTCGTGCCCTCCGGGTTCGGGATCCGGCGTGATTCGATGCCGGCGGCATGCAGGCGAACTTCGACGTGGTCGATGAGCGGGAGGTTCGTGTCCCGACTCGTCGTGTCGAAGGTGATGAGATTCGTGATCTCGGTGATGGTGGCCTCGGCGGGTGTCGCTGGCACGACTGCTCCTGAATGTCGGGTACGGATTGCTTCGATCCGGTCAGATCGCTGCGCCTGTGGCGAGGGCCGCGGTGGTCCCTGAGGAAACGGTGACCGTTTCCAGAGGGCGGAGGCGGGCCCAGAGGGGACATGGTCCCCGTGCAGGACAGCGGTGACCAGACCCTTCTCACTCTACGTGTCGTGTTTGTACCGCGTGGCACCGGCCCTGGCGGTGGGCGCAGTGGCGTAGCGTGCGTGTTGCTGGAGTCAGGGGCGGCGCATCCCTCACCGTTGCTGTCGCATCGCCTCGTTCGCCGCGCACCCTCGCGGGCCTCGCATACCCACCCGTTGCACCGGTGGGCTGTGCCGTTGCCACGACGTTTTGGCAGGGACGGTGCAGAATTCCCAGGTGCGAACCTGCCTGCGGATGCGTGTGGAGGGGCAGGGTTTCGCTAAAGTCGTGGAGCAGGGGGTAACGATGTCGATCGAGAAGACACCATCCGTACCGCGCTTCGGCGCCGGCAGCGGAAACGGCGGGCCGGCCGAGCTCACGCCGGAGGATCAAGAGCGCGCTCGCGGGCTGAAGAAGATGCGCACGCTCGCGCTCTCGCTGCTCATCCTCGCCACGCTCATCTTCCTCTCCACCCACCTCTTCACCGACAACACCGGCGTCTGGGGGTTCGTCTCCCGCGCCTCGGAGGCCGCGATGATCGGCGCGATCGCCGACTGGTTCGCCGTCACCGCGCTCTTCCGCCACCCTCTCGGGCTGCCGATTCCGCACACCGCGATCATCCCGCGCAAGAAGGACACCCTCGGTGCGAGTCTGTCGGCCTTCGTCGCCGCGAACTTCCTCCACGCCGAGGCGGTGTCGACGAAGATCCGATCCGCCGAGATCTCCCATCGAGCCGGGAAATGGCTGGCCAAGCCCGCCAACCGAGATATAGTCGTCGACCGTGCTGCAGGGGGCCTCGAATATGTGCTCGCGCGCATCGATGACGACTCCATCAAAGCGCTGACCAGGAACGTGATCATTCCACGGCTCGTGGCCACCCGAAAGACACCGGTGCTCGCGCAGCTGCTGCGCCAGATCGTGCTCGACGGTGCTCACCACAGACTCGTCGACCTCATCGTCGCGGAGGCCTACAGCTGGCTGGGTGACAATCCGCAGGTCATCGACGAGATCGTCCACAACCGGGCACCGTCCTGGGTCCCCGATTTCGTCAACGAACAGCTGGCCAACCGACTGCAGCGCGAAGTGCTCGGCTGGGTCGCCGACGTCCGCGACAACGAATACCACAAGGCTCGACAGGCGCTGGACGCGTGGCTCGTCGACCTGTCCGACGACCTCGAATCCGACTCATCCCTGTCCCAGCGGGCCGAAGAGATCTTCAACGACCTGCTCAGCCAGGAGGGAGTCGTCGACTCCGTCCTCGAGATCTGGGGTTCGCTCAAACAGCTGCTGCGCGAGGCCATCATCGACGAAGGAGGCGAAGTCCGCGCCCGCATCTGGCAGCTCATCGGCGAATTCGCCGAACGCCTGCAGGCGGACTCGGACTTCTCCCGCCGCATCGATGACCGGATCGCCACCACCGCCGGTGATCTGGCCGAGAGCTTCGGCCCCGAGATCGCCAGCGTCATCTCCGACACCATCGAACGTTGGGATGCGAAGGAAGCCGCCGAACGCATCGAGCTCTACGTCGGCCGCGACCTTCAGTACATCCGCATCAACGGCACCGTCATCGGCGCGCTGGTCGGTCTCGTGATCCACACCGTCATCGTGTTGCTGCCTGGGTAAGATCGGCAGACGCGCACCGAGGTGGCCCGGTCCTCTGCGGCGGAGACGATCCAGACGTCGAAGGAGTCGACCTGTTCGGTTGGTCGGGCGGGACCACGGGCAGCCAGCCCGGATCTCGCATGTCGATGAGGTGGTGTCGGAAGACTGTCAAGCCCGGTGCCCCGAACTCGGTTTTCCGTCAACGGAGGTTGGGAAATCCCGCACCGGCTGACGGGCTGACCGCATAGTGCCAAGGCCCATTGGGCGAAAACATAGAGACATGACTTCTTCACAGCATCCTGCCGCAGCGCAGCAGCCCGTCCAACAGCACCCCGCCCACCAGCACCCCGCCATCATCACCGCCGGCAACGTCACGAAGCACTTCAACCAGACGTATGCTCTCGCCGGAGTCGATCTCACGATCGGCCTCGGCGAATCCCTGGCCATCATGGGACCCTCCGGCTCCGGTAAGACCACCCTCCTGCACTGCCTGGCCGGCATCATCAGTCCCGACAGCGGCCGCATCCGACTCTCGCCGACCGACCGCAGCGCCGCCGCCGAGATCACCTCCCTCAAGGAATCCGGCCGCACCGCTCTGCGCCGCGAGGTCTTCGGCTTCGTCTTCCAACAGGGACTGCTCCTGCCCGAGCTCACCGCCATCGACAACGTCGCGCTCGCCGCCATGCTCGCAGGCATGAACCGCTCGGACGCCACCCAGCACGCCCGGGCCTGGCTCGACCGTCTCGGTCTGAGCGAGCACGGACACAAGCGGATCGGACAGCTCTCCGGAGGTCAGGCGCAACGGGTGGCAATTGCCCGCGCCCAGGTCACCCAGCCCGTCGTCACCTTCGCCGACGAACCGACCGGCGCCCTCGACTCCCGAACCTCGAACGAGGTTCTCACCGAGCTGCTGGGCTCCACCGTCGGCCGCGGCTCCACCCTGGTCGTCGTCACCCACGATGAGAACGTCGCCGCCCGCTGCTCCCGTGTCGTCCGACTCGCCGACGGCCGCATCGTCGCCGATTCGGCAATGCAGGAAGCCGCCCAGTGATGAAAATCCTTCCCCTCCTCCTGTCCAAACAGTCCCTGACTTCGATGACGTCGCGCCTTGTAGGGATCGCCTTCTTCTCCTGCGCGACGATCTTCCTCACCGTGGCCGCCGGCGCCTGGGCATTCATCGATCGCCCCGAGGTCTCCGGATACGCCGAGGTGGCCGAACTCTACCAGCTCCTCGCCGTCCTCGCCACGGTCTTCCTCATCGTGCCCGCGACCAGCCTCGGGGTCGCCTCGGCGAAATTGAGCGCCCGCCGTCAGGACGAACGACTCTCGACCCTGTCCCTGCTCGGGGCGCAACCCAGCACGATCCGCCTCATCGCCGTCGCCGAACCCTTCATCCCCGCATCGCTGGGCATCCTCGCCGGAATCGGCGGCTACCTGCTGGTCGCCTGGCCGCTGAGTTTCATCACGTTCGTCGGCGAGCCTTTGGGCTACCAGGCACTGCTCATGCCGGTCTGGCTGCTCGCCGCGGTCGTCGCCGGCCTCCTTGCCGTCTGTCTGATCGCCTCGCTCATCGGCCTGCGCAAGATCCAGGTCTCCCCGCTGGGCGTGCGCACCCGGTCGCTGCCCCGGAGATTCCCCCTGGCCCGCATCATCACGGCCATCGTGCTCATCCTCATCGTGGCCATCGCGACCTATATCTCCACCCAGATGGAGCTGCCGATGGCGGTGACGATCATGTACAGCATCGCCACGATCGGCATCACCCTTCTGCTCATCAGCGTCCTCGGCGTCCTGTGCATCCGCGTCCACGCCGGCATCGCCGGCAGAATCGCCCGCGGTCCCGCCTCGGTGATGGCGGCGGGAATGATCGCCGACGCTCCCGGACAGTACTGGCGCCGGGTCGCCGGGCTGGCGATGATCACCTTCATCGCCGTCGTCGGCGGGGCGGGAACGGCGATGATGCGCAGCGGCCAGGAGGACTTCTCCGCCGAGGACCGCGCGGTCATGGGTCCGTACGTCCACCTCGGCGACGATATCTTCACCGGACTCATCCTCACCCTGGTCATCGCCTTCGTCCTCGTCATCGTCTCGGCCACGATCAACCAGGCCGCAGACATCCTCGACCGTGCTCAGACCTACCGCGAGCTCCACGCCGCCGGAATGACCCAGCAGATGATGCACCGGGTGACCGTCAACGCCGTGATGTCGCCGATCCTGCTGGTCACCGTCGTCTCCCTGTTCCTCGGCGGAATCCTCGCCTGGCTCATGGCTTCGGTGAGCGACCTCGGCGATCCGTTCACCATCGGAACCGTCGCCGCCGTCCTCGTGGCCGGGGTTGCGATGGTGTGGCTGGGGCTGCAGGTCACCCGCCCGCTCGTCCGCCGGGTCACCGAGATCGATCCCGACAACCGCACCCTCGCCGAGGCGGCACCCGAGAACCGGGCCACCGCCGAGGCGACCATGGCCTGAGAGGAGACCCGATGTCCACGTCGTTGACAGCAGTTCCCCTCGTCCTCGGACGGAGATCGCTGACTTCGGCGAGCTCCGTGCTCGTGGCCGCCGCGTTCTTCGCGTGTGCCACGCTGTTCCTCACCGTGGCGGCCGGGACCTGGATGTTCTTCCAGATCCCACCGAGTCCCGATCCCGCGGACGAGGGTCTCGACATCATGTACAAGACCCTCGCGGCCCTGGCCACGGCTCTGCTGATCATCCCCGCCTCCACCCTGGCATCGGCCTCGGCGACCCTGTCGGCACGTCGCCAGGACGAACGGCTGTCGACGATGTCGCTGCTCGGGGCCCGACGCTCCCAGATCACTGCGCTCGCCGTGGCCGAACCGCTGATCCCGGCCCTGGCCGGCATCATCCTCGGGGTGTTCGGGTATCTCGGATTGGCGCTGCCGGTCAGCTACATCCATTTCATGGGCGAACCCATCGGGTACGCGAACATGCTCATGCCCGCTTGGCTCATCCTCGTCGTGGTCGTCTTTCTGGCCCTGGTCTGCGCGGGCTCGGCCCTGCTGGGTCTGCGCAAGGTCGCGGTCTCTCCGTTGGGGGTGCGGACGAAGAGCTTGGAGCGGAAGTTCCCCGTGGCCAAGGTCATCGTCACGGTGCTCGTGATTTGCCTGCTGCCGGTCGTCTTCGCGCTCACCCAGAGCGGCGGCCTCGGCGTGGGGATCGTGCTCGGCGCGATGGTCGGATTCTTCGCTCTCGGGCTGGTCGTCGTCGACCTCTTCGGCGGGCTCCTCGTCCGCTGGTTCGCCCACCTGTCCGGACGGCAGGCCGCCACCCCGGAGCGCCTCATCGCGGCCCGCCTGGTCTCCGACGAACCCAAACGGTTCTGGCGACGTGTGTCCGGACTCGCGATGGCTTCGTTCACCGCGGCCGTCTGCGGGTCGGGGGTGGCGCTGATGCAGCTCGGCCTCGACGCCGCCGAGGACGACCCGGCAACGATGGGCACCTCCGATATCAACCTCTTCCACGACCTGTTCACCGGGGTTCTGCTCGTCATGGGCATCGCGATCGTGCTCATCGCCGTGTCCGCGGTGATCAACCAGGTCGCCGACATCTATGACCGTGCCGACACCTTCTCCGACCTCTATGCCGCAGGCGCCGATCCTCAGCTGCTGCACCGGGCACTGGTGCGGGCTGTCATGGCCCCGGCGATCTGGGTGTCCCTGCTGGCCGGAGGGCTCGGGCTGCTGCTCGTCCTGCCCCTGGCCGGAGCCGCGCTCGTGTTCAAGCCGGTCACCTTCCTCACGATCCTGCTCACAGTGGTCGTCGGAATCGGCATCATCCGTGGTGGGCTGCAGCTGACGAAGCCGATTCTGCACTCCGTGGCCACGGCCGGGAGGGCGCGGGACTGAAGTTTCTCTGTCAGTGCCGCGTCCTAGGATGGTCGGCACCGGTTCGGCGGAAGTGGTCGGGCCGGTGGGACCCTCCTCGGGTCTCCGGGTACAGTTGGAGCGCACCATCTGCGGGTGCGCGTCGACGCGGTTGTGTAGGAAGAGGAACTGAAGTGAGCAACGACCAGGGCTATGACGGTCTGAGGACCCCTCCGCAGGACGTCGAAGCCGAGCAGAGCGTGCTCGGCGCGATGCTTCTGTCGAAGGACGCCATCGCCGACTGCGTCGAGACGATGAAGGGCGACGACTTCTACAAACCTGCTCACGAAACCATCTACGAGGCGGTCCTCGACCTCTACTCCCGGGGCGAGCCCGCGGACTCGGTGACGGTGGCGAACTACCTGACGAAGACCGGCGACCTCGCCCGCGTCGGCGGTGCCGCCTACCTGCACACCCTCATCTCGTCGGTCCCGACCGCCGCCAACGCCGGCTACTATGCCGCGATCGTCAGCGAACAGGCCGTGCTGCGCCGCCTCGTCGAGGCCGGCACCCGCATCGTGCAGATGGGCTACGACGCCGAAGGCGATACCGATGACGTCGTGAACTCCGCTCAGGCGGAGATCTACAAGGTCACCGAACGCCATACGACAGAGGATTACGTCATCCTCTCCGACATCCTCGGCGAGGTGGCCCAGGAGATCGAACGCAACGGCAACACCGATGGGCAGACCGCGGGTGTGCCCACCGGATTCACCGAGTTCGACAACCTCACCAACGGTCTGCACCCGGGCACGATGATCGTCATCGCCGCGCGTCCCGGTGTCGGCAAGTCGACTCTGGCGCTCGACTTCATCCGTTCGGCTGCGATCCACAATGATGCGGCCGCTGTGTTCTTCTCGCTCGAGATGGGCAAGAACGAACTCGTCATGCGTCTGCTTTCGGCCGAGTCGGAGATTCCGCTGCAGAACCTGCGCCGCGGCGAGCTCAGTCCGCACGACTGGACGACGCTGGCCGCGACCGAGGCCCGGATCAACAATGCGCCGCTGTTCGTCGACGATTCGCCGAACATGGCGCTGACCGAGATCCGCGCGAAGTGCCGCCGGCTCAAGCAGCAGCACAATCTGCAGATGGTCTGCGTCGACTACCTGCAGCTGATGTCTTCGGGCAAGCGCGTCGAGTCCCGTCAGCAGGAGGTCTCGGAGTTCTCCCGTTCGCTCAAGCTGCTGGCCAAGGAGCTCGAGGTGCCGGTCATCGCACTGTCTCAGCTCAACCGAGGCAGCGAGCAGCGCACGGACAAGCGGCCGATGATCTCGGATCTGCGTGAGTCCGGTTCGATCGAGCAGGACGCGGATATGGTCCTCCTCATCCACCGTGAGGACATGTACGACAAGGAACACGAACGCGCCGGTGAGGCCGACATCATCGTCGCCAAGCACCGTGCCGGTCCGACGATGGACATCCCCGTGGCGTTCCAGGGCGCGAAGTCCCGGTTCGTCAACATGCCGCAGTGACGAGCGGGGTGTAGAGATGCCTTCTACTTTGTACAGATTGGCGGATACATTGTTTACCCGCATTCGGCAGCAAACGCTTGACAAGTTGGAATGCGGAAGCATTGGACCCTCGATAGACTCAACCCATGCCTACCGTATTGATCACCGGCGCGGCGCGTCCAAACAGTATTGCCAGCGGAGTCTCCTCTCATCTGAAGGCAGAGGGATGGAAGGTCTGCACTAGTGACCTTGACACCGGTGACTACCCGTGCGATTTATCAGACCCCGAAGCACCTGCCGAACTAGTTTCTCGTGTTCACGCCGATCACGGCCACATCGCCGGTCTCGTTCTCAGCCACGCACACGGCGAAGAATCGGGAGTGCTCGACACCTCCGCCGAGAGCTTCGACAAGCATATTGCGGTCAACGCCCGAGCCTCCTTGCTTCTCATCGCAGCGTTCGCCCGCCAGGCTGATGAGGCAGGCGGATCAATCGTCGCTTTTACAAGTGACCACACAACTGGGAATCTGCCTTACGGTGCCTCCAAAGGAGCACTGGACCGCATCGTCATCTCAGCAGCACGTGAGCTCGGACCGCAGAAGATCTCCGCGAACGCCGTCAACCCTGGACCGATTGATACGGGCTGGATGGACGAAGAAACACGTACTGGGCTTCTCCCATATCACTCGCTCGGCCGGCTCGGCACGCCGAGAGACATCGCAGCAGTAACCGCATTCCTTCTATCGGACGATGGACGCTGGATCAGTGGACAGTTGCTACAGGCCGATGGTGGCTTCTCCGCCCGCTTCTGACTTCCCATTAAAATGCTAGCGGACCCGTTCCGGTGTCACTTTCACTTTCCCACCGCTGTGGAACTGAATTGACGCAAGATGCAGGGGTATACGGGTAGGCGTTGTCGCCGATGTCGATTCGACTATGGTGGTAAAAATATCGATTGGGAGACATCATGAGCCACACGCAAGACCTGGTGAACCGACATATCGAGGCGTTCAACACCCAAGACGTTGACGCGCTACTCGCAGACTTTGACCCTTCGGCCGATTGGGTGACCGGCGACTACACCGTCCCCAAGGGGCAGCTACGCGAGTTTTTCACCTCCGCAATGAAGGCGCTCACTCCGCAGCTCAACCTTCGACGCATAATCGAGGGGGAAAATGCGGTTGCCATCGAAATGACTGAGAATTGGACGCACGAAGGCACTTCAAAGTCAGCCGCTCTGATCGCCGTGTTCGATCTTGTCGACGACAAGATAACCCGCGCAAAGATCTATCGTGAGGGGTCCGCCGATGCCTGACGTGGCGGCCAACTTTGTGCAAGGATCCCCACGGAGACGGAACTGTGCAAAGCACACGGGCACATCGTCTATAAAGTCGTGGACGTCTCGACACCTTCGATACCGTTGAGGCATGCTCACTAATGAACTACGGCACCTCGCTCACGAGACGAGAAACCATGCCCAGCGTTGGAACGACGATGCGGATCACACAGTGGCTGCCGGCATACTCACGGAGTCGGGCCGCGTCATCCTGGGGATGAACACCTACCACTTTCTCGGCGGCCCTTGCGGGGAGGTTGCTGCGCTATCGAACCATGCAAGCACTGCACCAGCTGACCCGATCGTCGCCGTGGCCGCGGCCTATGGTCCTACCGGCGACATCATCGCCCCTTGCGGAAAGTGTCGACAGGTCATCTACGACCTCTCGCCCGCCATTCACTTTATCGTGCGTGAACCTAACGGCCTCACGACTCGAACGGCAGCAGAGCTACTGCCTTTCGCGTATGACTGGCGCGCAGCCGAGCTACCGCAGAAGATCTACATGTGGGAAGGATACGAGTCTGTGATCCGCTCCGGCACGAAGCAACAGACCATCCGGATCGATGACCCGTTCCGCCTCGGCCCCGCTGACCTCGTGTTTGAGAAAGAGGACGGCGATGTAGTCAGCATCGCCGCCTCAGTCACAGCTGTGCGGTCCGTTTCTCGCAACGAACTGACTGAGGACGATGCAAAACTAGATGGCTTCGACTCGCTGAGTGACCTCCATGCGGCACTGGACCAGCACTACCCGGGCCTACAGCCTTCGTCCGGGATTGATGTCGTGAGCTTCGACGTGCGCGATCGGTAGTCGGGGGCATAGCGCAAAACGACCGTTATTGGTCTACCCAGCAGCGCATCGGTCTCCCCGCGTGTGCTGTCGAGATGCGTCCTACTTTGCCCAAACTGCGCTGAAGGTTACCTTGAGCTATGACGGAGTGTCGTCTTGACTGTGAGGGCGAAACTATATGACCGATGTTTCGACCGGTACGTCAAATCGAATACTGATCGGTTTGCCATTAGTTAGACCTACGAAAACCGGGCGACCGACTGGCGTGTAGCCAGATCTCCATGCTTCCTCGGTAGCTTCGTCATCGAGCCCCACAATTCGCTCTCCACGTTGGTAGACAGACTGAATGCGTTTGGCTTCGATCTGATCGGTTGCAGCAATTTCAATTCGGAGCATCGGCATACGGCGACCGTAAGTCACTACTCGCTGAAGATTCCCGTAGGTTAAACCTGAGAAATCTCTGAGAGAGCCTTCGCGTAAACCAATACATTGCACAGCTCCTCACTGAGTCGATCGAACGTACAAACTAGGCGGGGGTGCCGTGTGCAAAGTAGGACATCTCTACACGGGGTGTAGAGATGCGTCCTACTTTGCCCAAACTGCGCTGAAGGTTACCTTCACACAGATGGCCTGTTTTGCTTGACTTGACACGAACTACAAGGTATAGACCATTGGCCCAGGTTCGTGGTTTGATGGTCGTGTGATCCAGAACACTGTTTGGTCCATGCTGGTGATGGTTTGATTGACGAGAACATCACTGCTGCTGATACCGATGCCGATCCTGGTGTGAAGTTGTGGAAGTTTTGTCGCGATTCGCAGATGGTGGAGTGGGACTGGGCGACGGGCATGCCAGATATTCAGCGGTTGAGCCCAGTTCGGAGTCCGGCATCATCGGCCCTTTCCCGACATATCCCTGTTCAAGGGTATTCGCAGGTGGCGGGTGCATCATTGGATTTAGAGTCTGGACTTGAGTTCGAATTGATGTTGACGCTCGACCGCTTGCCGACGACGAGGCACCTCGTTTCTCAACCGTTTAGACTGACGTGGCTCGATGGCGTTTGGCATGTCCCAGATCTATTGTCAGTTGATTCTGAAGGTGAAGTCACTGTGTGGGATGCTCGCGCCGAGGATCGGCAGGATGACCGGTTTTTGTCGGTCTCTCAGCGTACTGCTCGGGCTTGTGCTGATGTCGGGTGGCATTTTCAAGTTTTTCCGGGACTCTCCAGCCGCGCATCGTTGAACCTCCGTTGGTTATCAGGTGCTCGGCGTCGTCCTGAATGGTTGTCGACGACGAAGGATCTAGTACGTTCGGTTGTTCAGGATGGTGCCGTTATTGGGGACGTGATGGATGGGGACGATAGTGGTCGTCATCTAACGGCATCGATGTGGCATTTGATGTGGACTGGTCAGATTGCTGTTGACCTGAACGAGCGATGGACACGGAATACATCGATCAGCTGGCATGAGGCGACCAATTGAGTGTCTCTACAGCATTGTTCAAGGGAGCCTCAGTACTTACTCCATCGGGGCCGAAGGTCGTCGTAGGGATTTCACCCCTGTCGGTGACTCTACGCGGCGTCGACCAACGAATGGAGGACGTTGACTGGTGGGAGATCGAGGGCGCGCGGCAAATATTTGACGGACGCGTCGACGCAGTCACCTATTCCGTGTCTGCCGAGTGGGAGGGCCTGAGCTCTGGGGCTCAAAAACAGGCCCTGGATCGGCAAGAAATTGTGCTGGAAATCCTCACCGGATACTCGAAGGGCCATCGCGTTCTCGCGCGGCAAGGAGAGCCAGCGTGGCCTTTCGACCCGCGCGACAATCACACTCTCCAGTTCAAAATTGAGAAGATGGTTGAGCGTCTTCAGCGTGAGTATGTCGTGGATCGTCAGCGCCGACGTAATGCTGAGAACCTTGGCAGGGCGCGCATCGGTCCAGCCTCCGTCAAAACACTGAAGAACTGGGTATCTGCCTACAAGGATGAGGCGAACGGTGGGTTGTTCGGTCTCGTCGATGGTCGGAGTCGGCGCAAGTACCGGGCTTTTGAAAGCCTGGACCCAGAAGTCCGTCGAATGGCCGAGGAGCAGGTCGACACGCTTGACGGCAGCCGCTCTGACCTTAACCTTGACGAATTGTTCCGCCGGACGGTGCTGGCAGTAAAGGCTGAAGGGCTCTTCGACCTCCAAATCCCCGAACGTACGCTTCGTCGCTACCTCACCCATCTCAAGAAGCAGGCAGGAGTGACGACTCGTAGGCAGCGGAGCAATCGACTCCGGGGTTCGTCAGCGTTCACGTCGTTTCCAGCTTTGCGACCCGGGCAGATCGTAGCCATCGATGTGACGCGTGCCGATAACCTTGTCTGGGATCAGTGGAGTCAGAAAGCAATCTCGGTCGAGATCATTACTGCCTTAGATGTTGCGACGCGAGTCGTTCTGGCCGTCAGAGTAGTGCCGAGGAGCGCCGATGCGCACACGGCCGGGCTGATTCTCTACGATGTGCTTCGTCCATTCTCGATGTCAGTCGATTGCGAGTCTGTGGCGGACTGGCGTTGGGCCGGAGTACCCGAGTCAGTTGGACTAATGACGACCAGCGCAGACTCAGGGGCTGAAATCGGATCGCTTGCCGATCATGCCTTGATCGGTGAGCATTCGATACCGGCGGTCACACCGGACTCGTTGCGAGTCGATCACGGGAGCATCTTCACCAGTGCCCATTTCAGGAACCTGTGCGATCGTTTCCAAATCAATCTCTTACTTTCACGCGGTAAGAAGCCGACTGATAATGCTTTCGTTGAACGGTGGCATGAGACTTTGCAACGTGGTCTGCAGCAGGTTCACGGGCACAAGGGCCGCAACGTCTCTCAACGCGGTAGTGATGTCGGTAAGTTGCGAGTCGTTGATGATGAACCTGTCTTCCTTGGCGATGGTCCGCTTTTGACAGCTCGCGAGCTCGAACTGCACCTGAAAGAGTTCATCGCTGTTCACTATCACCGATCGTGGCATCAAGGGCTCACATTGGTCGATCGAGAAGTATCTGCTCAGGATGCTCAGTTGCGGATGACTCCCTTGGAGAGTTTCGATGCGATGTTGGCAGCGACTGGTCGACTGCACGTTTTGCAACGGCCTGATTCGCCCCGAGTTACAGATTCGCTATCCTGGGCCGCGATCTTCATGCGTGGCAACAGCCATGATGACCAGGCTGACGCCAGCGATTTCGACGACTGTCGGGATCTGCCAAAGCACGAGTACACCAATGACGGTTGCCGTGGCGGGTAAAAGTGCGGACAGCAGTGCGTAGGTTCCGCGGGGCATTCGGCGCATTGCCAGTTGGTCGAAGACATAGGGAATGACGGAAGAGCTGATTCCCACACCAATTGCAGCGCCCAGGATGACAGGGTCGGCGAACACTGGCAACGCATCCGTGATGCCCAGCGGGAGCCCGGCGATGGCTGCAATGATCATCGCCGCGGCTAGGCCGTCGATGCCGTCGAGGTGCTGGTGTCGTGATACGCGATGTGCGATTACGATGTATCCGGCGAACAGCGCCATGTTGATGAAGGCGAAAGCGAAGCCGAGTGGTGCACCGGTGAACCGCACTTCGCTGAGGAGGCCCACTCCCAGGATAGCTAGCGAAAGGGCGGCGAGGTTGCGCAGGCGACGTACCGCTAAAGCCGCAATGAGTATGGGGCCCAAGAATTCAATTGCTGCAACTGTTCCGAGAGGAAGCAGATCGATGGCGAGATAGAACGAGGTATTCATCAGGGCGAGCAGGACTCCCCACGCCAGGACAGTGGTGCGTTCTCGGCGGTCCGCAGCTTGCCACGCTTGCCACGGTCGCCGCCAGACCGCGAAGACAGCTGCCGCGGTGACTATTCGAAGCCAGGCGACTCCGAAGGGATCCGCAACAGCGAACAGCAGCACGGCGAAAGACGGCCCGAGGTAGTGAAAGATCGCTGAGCCGATGAAGTAGATCTCCGGTCGCCGACGCGGCAACTCGGTCAGAGTGAAATCAGAAGACATGTTAACCTAACGGTCTAGAATCATATAGATAGTTATAACTAGCCTATCGTTGCGTGCTAACATGTCAACACTAGTTAGGTCGTTATAGGAGGGAAGTTGACTGCAGCCGTCGACCTGGAAAGTGATGGGTACAGCGGGACGTACAAGCTCATCGGACAGTCGGTCAGCCTCGACTTTGCTAACTTGGTCAGTTATCGAGGCACTCCAAAGCAACACGACTGGCTAAAGCCGGAGTCGAACCTCGATGTCTGGCGGGCCGAGGTCGGTCTCGACGCGAATGGGCAGGACTGCAAGCATGTCTCTGTGGTCAGCTTTCGCGAGACGCTGGCGCAAGTCTTCCTGGCAGCTGCTGACGGTGCAGTACCTGCCCAGTCCGATCTCGACGTGGTGAGTGCACAAGCTGCCACGGCGTGGAGTCAATCGAGCCTGCGTATGTCGCCACGTCAGACGGAAATGGAGTGGGAAACCGAAGGCCTCTGCATGTGTGGCATCCTGGCCCTTGACGCCGTTCGATTGCTCACCTCGTCCACACTGATGAGCCGTGTGCGAGCCTGCGACGAGTGTCGTTGGGTCTTCCTCGACACCACCCGAAATCGCAGCAGGCGGTGGTGCGATCCAGCTGACTGCGGCAATCGATCCCGCCAGCGGAAGTACTACAGCAGTTCCCGAGCTGTCGAATAAGCCGGTCGTCCTCGTGGCCTGAAGTCGTGGCTCGCCGCGCGGAGCATAGACCAAGTCTCAGCGACGCCCTTATGATGACTCCACAAATCGGAGGAAATCGACGATCGAGGCATTGACGGCCTCGGGCTGGCAGAGGTTGCTCGGATCGAATGAATCGGCAAGGATCTGCAGGTCTTGCGACCCTGCAGCTTGAACGGCCCGTTGCATCAGCTCGATCAGCTGCGGGGAACCATCACCGACGAGGCCCCTGGTTGGGCAGCGGATCGTGCTCAGTCGTGCGAGGTTGTCGACGTGATTGGCTGCGCGACGCATGCGAATTGTCTCGAGCTTCCGCATAGTCTTATATCCGTTGACTATTGCTTCTCGTGCATGTGGCCAACGGGAGTAGATTCGCCGGACTGCCGGCAGGGATAGGCGAGGTGCTGCCAGCATCGGCACGGCCAGACAGGCGCCGAGTCTGAGCCTGAGTGTGTTCCCCTGCGAGGACAATCGCATATCTGCGAACGAGTCGCACAAGAGGAGGCCGCTGATCTTTTCGGGGCGCCTGAGGGCGATCTCTTGAGCCACTAATCCGCCATAGCTGATCCCGCATATGACCGCCCTCTCGATCTCGAGTTGTTCGAGGAGCACATTAATGTCCTCGGCTTGTGTCGAAAGCACTCCTTGCGATTGCCTCAGAGGACTGGAGCCGCCCGCGCCACGCAGATCGACGGCGATGACACGATAGTGGTTCGAGAGGTTTTCGACCTGTGGCCACCACATTGAACGGTCGAGCCCGAGACCGTGGAGAAGTATGACTGCAGGACCGCGACCGATGTCGTCGTAGGCAATGGTCGCTTCATTGGTTTTCGCGACGGTCATGGAATATCCCTACTTTCATTTCGACGCGTAAATGTCGGTGGTCGTCATGCTTGACCTCATGCGCGTGACCCGAACAGTAAGTTTGCGGTCCGAATGCCGGCGACTCGCAGGCTGACTGCAGCCTGGTTTGAGGGGAGGAACAGATGCTTGGCCCTTCGTCCGAGTACTTGCTTGGAGGCGACATGAGGACGCATGTGTCGCTGCCAGCGATCGAGCCCGACTTCGATCTCCGATTCACGGTGCAGGTGCTCGGCGAGGGAGAAAGCGCCCCCGACTGCCAGGGACGAACCTGCTCCGGCCAAGAGGCTGACTGCCCACGCCGCGTCACCGACAAGCACAATGCGTCCGTGGTGCCACGCGTTCATCCGGATCTGTGTGATGTCATCGAAAAAGACCGAATCGGCGCGCTCGGCTCGGTCGATGAGTTCGGGCCATAACCATCCGAGGTCGCGGTAAGCATGTTTCAACCGTGTCAATGGGCCACCGGAGTCGGCCAGGCGGGATTCGAAGGTGAAGAAGGCGCTGAGGCCGCCGTCGGATTGCGGGTACAGGCCCGCGCTCCGACCGATCGTGGTCAATAGGGTCGTCTTCTCACGGATTGCCGGCGGCGGGTCAGTGATTTCGTACGAGGCCACCTCGGCGTCGAAATCATATCGCCACCGTGCCTCCGGGCCGAAAGCGAGACGGCGCACGACTGAATGAGCACCATCGGCGCCGACCAGCAGATCGGCGGAGATCTCTGTCCCGTCCTGGAGGTCGATTGTGACCCCGTGTCCGGTGTTCCTCACCGCGGTCATGGTCTGGCCATAGTGCAGATCAGCACAATTTCGTGCGGCATGGTAGAGCACAGATTCGAGATCCCCACGAAGAATAGAGATCATCCGACGACCGCTCATCGCCCTTTGCGATGACTCTGACAGCTGTGCAAGGACCTGCCCGTCGCCATCGACCTGTTGCAACTGTCGCCACGGGGAGGCGTGTTCCCGCAGTTGGTCTCTGAGACCCAGGCGTGTAGCGGCCTTGAAGCCGATTCCTGAGAAGCCGACGACGAATGCGCCTCCGCGCGGTCGGGGTGCTCGCTCCACAACAGTGACGCTCCAACCGGCTCGGGCGAGGCTGACCGATGAAGCCAATCCTGCGATTCCGGCACCGACGACGATGGCGCTCCGAGGTGTTCGCGGCGACATCTATCGGCCTCCAACTGCGGTAGTGACGACAGAGCGGGAGACCATGTTGGAATCCGCGCGACAGCCACCAGCACCTGCAGACCCGGGCTTCCGGCGAGGGACTGAGGTCAATGTCGACTGACAGCTGTCGGACAGGCACACCAATGGCTCGTGCGTGTGAGACAGGTGGAACCGCATTCTCATATCAGACATTCATTCTGCGTCTTCTTCGAGGAATCGTCGGACGACGCGGACTGTTTCGTCAGGGTGGTCTTGTGGTAGAAAATGGCCCGCACCTTCGATGATTTCCACCTGTCCGCGCTCAGCGGCATCCGCGGCCTCGATGGCGAGCTCAGCCGGCACTGCCTCGTCGCGGCTGCCATGGACGAACAGTGTCGGACATGTCAGTTCTTCGATCCGAGGAAGGTGATTGGTGCGCATTCGCCTGGGGCCGATCTCAAAACGATTCCAATCGCTGAAAAGGTGGCCCCCATGTTGTCGCTTGGACTCGTGCTCTGTGAGGTAGGCCGACGTAAGACGGTCAATGTAATTCTCGGTTATGTAATCGGCGTAAGGCAGCTTATTTTTGGCGAACTGTGTTAAGGACTTCGCAGATTGCAGCCGGGAAAGTGCCCACGACACTGGTGTCCGGAGAGATAGGTAGGACAGTTCGTGAGCGCCGACTCGGTCCTGAATTCCGCCGCAGGAGGCGAGTACGAGTCGGTTGACGCGATTGGGATGGTTGAGGGCGACCCCCAGTCCGACGGTTGCGCCCATTGACAGACCGATGATGGTCACTGATGGCAGGTCCCAGGCGTCCAGCATTCTGAGAACAACTGACTCGAGGCCGCTCTGGTCTGCCCGAGCTGACCAAGGCCAGCTCTCGCCGTGCTTGGGTAAGTCCGGTGAGTACACGAGGTGGTCGTCCGATAGGTCGCGAGCGACATGCCTCCATGTGATCGAGCCATTGTCCAAGCTGGCTCCATGCAGAAAGACCACTGGCTGGCCACTACCGTGGACTTGATAGGAGATATGCCCTTCCGCAAAATCGAGACCGTGTCGCTCGAAATTCTCGATGGAACTCGCGTTCTCAAGGCGGTGTGTCAATTGTGGTCCTCCACCTCAGACAATTGGTCGTCGAGACGTTGCAGGAGAAGCAGCTGTGCCTGACGGGCAGCGTCGGCATCGGGCGTATTGGCCGGGGCGAGACCCCGACTGGTGACGTCGGCGAACAGCAAAACAGAATCGGATAGTTCCTGCGGCGAGCACTCGCCCATCGTGGCGGGGGAGTGCACTAGGCCGATGGTGAAGGTCGACAGCATCCGGACGATGCCAGTCGGCTCTATGCTGTCGGTGATCACACCAGCATTTTGCAGGTGGTGCACGTATTCATCGAGCCAATCGATCCGCCTGCGATAGCGTGTGTTCGCAACGTCGGCCATGTGATTGCCAAGTACCGCGGCATCGCCGAGATAGAGGGCACGCATGAGTGGATCGGTCAGCAATTCAGCAACCGAGAAGCGGTACACCTGTGCCAGATCGACTATCCCGTCGGCCTGGAGTACTCGGGAGCGCACCTGAGCGATCAGTCGCCGTGAGCTTTCACGAATCAGCCCGTCGAGAATCGCGGCTTTGTTCTCGAACTCCAGGTAGACCGCCCCTTTGCCGATCTTGGCGTGCGCGGCGATGTCGGACACAGTCGTTCGCGTCCAGCCCTTTTCGTGGAACAGAGCCCGGGCAGCGTCGAGGATCAAGTCGCGACGGTGCGGAACCAATGGCCTCGGCATTGAATCATCCTCGTAGTGACTAGATCCCGACGTTTGGTCACTACGAGTGTATCACTCTGCGCTGGTGACCGGCCAGAGTTGAACGGCATTAATCGTGCAGGCGAACAAGGTCGCGCATTAACACTGTCGGTTGGAAATTGGCATCATGAGAGGGACGCGAGCATCGTCATGACTTTCCGACGGGCGTGACCGAATCTCTTCCCGGTTGAAAGGCGATTGAGGAACCGCGACTGACTGGCGATTTTTCTGGACTGTCGGAGGCGACGGTGGTTGAACTCTTTCAAGCCCTCCTCAAGGGCAGTCGAAGTACGTAGTGCGTCGGCCAGGGTGACTGCGTCGATCAACGATTCGCATGCGCCTCGGCCCATGTTCGGGGCCATCGCGTGAGCGGCATCGCCGATGATGGCAGTCGGGCCATGAATCATCGATCGCATGGGAACGGAGTCGTAGAGTATGCGCCGGTCGACATGCTCGGGACGTATGGCTCCGACAATGCTCGCAACAGACTGGTGCCAATCTCCGAACAGCTCGACAAGCGCTTCGCCGGTCCCCATGGTTTTTCCTCGTCGGTGGAGGAGATCTTCCCTCACGCAGGCGAACCAGTTTGTCGAGGTTGAGTCTTGCGGTGTGATGCCGAACAGGCGGCCTCTGCCCCAAGTCTCGGTGATCTGGTTCGTTCCGCCTGGTGTAACCCCGCGAAAGACGATCGACCCGAGGGGTCGACGGATGTGGTGCTCGCCTTTAATGGCGCGTCTGATCCGACTGTTGATCCCGTCGGCCCCGATGACTAAGTCGCTTTCTGGGAGGGATGCCGGGTCACGGACGTTGTACGACCAATTGATGCGGTCGTCCGGTATTCCTCGACAAAGCGTCGAGAGGAGCATAGGGCGTGAAATGAGGTATACGGGCTCTTCGGGTTCAAAACGGGTGACCACGTTGCCGTCGGGGCGAAGAAGGCGCGCTTCCTGTTGACGAACCGCTTTGGCTTGCACCAGGTTGCTGAGTCCGAGTCTGTCGAGCGCCTTCATTGCCTCGGGCCACATTCCTAACGCCGTTCCGGCCCGTGGTAGTCCAGGGCTCTGTTCAAAGAGACGTACGTCCCAACCGTTGGCCATCAGGGCTCTGGCTGAGGCGAGTCCGCTGACTCCTGCCCCGACTATGTTGGCTCGAGAACTCATACTCTTCCTTTCTTGAGAAGCATGCTGGATGTCCGCGCTTCGGCAAATCGTCGCCTTACAGTGTGCGAGTCAGCCCTTCTTGATAGGTTGAATAGGTCGGTGACCATCCGAGCTCGGCTTTGGCCTTTTCGTTTCCCATCCGAATCCGGGTGTCGACCATCATTGCGTGCAAATACGGAGTCGGCTTCAGGAGCCAACCGGGGACCACTGTGGGACGGCGCGCCCCAGCCTGATCCGCTAGTGCGAAGATGTACTCGGAGAAGCTGACGGGCAGGTCATCGCAGATGTTGTAGGCCTCGCCGGCTCTGCCATGCTCCAAGGCAGCCAAGGTGGCGTCTGCAGCGTCGTAGATATGGATGAGGGAGACCGTCCCCGAAGGCTTCGGTACAGGCAGCCACCCCTTCGCCGCCAGCGACAGAAGCTTCCGCGTCGAGGGTTCGGGCCCGTAGAACATCCCGAAGCGAAGTGCGATGCCATCGAACTTCTGATTAGTGAGCACCAGTGATTCATTGGTGCGCATTGAAGCGAGGTGGCGTTCGACGGCACGGTCCCGATCACTTCGGCCGAACTCTGTTTCCTCCGTCACCAAGCCTTCTCCGAGATCTCTGTAGCCGTACCCGAGGAAGAATGATTGGGTGACGAACCGAGTCGCGCCGATCCGCTGAGCGGCCTCGACCAATGTGGATGTGCCTTCATCACGAAGTCGGTCAGTCGCATGGAGGTCATGGTGGAACACAGGGAGACCCGCAAGCGCTGTCGCCTGGTGGATGACTGCATCGGCTCGTATTCCGGCCACCGCCCGTAGGAGGCCCACTCTGTCGAGTACATCGGCGTGGACCGCCGTCGCGCCCTCCCGTTCCAGCCACTCGACTCCGGTGGCAGATCGTGAGATGCCAATGACTGCATGACCGGCCTCGCGCAGGCGCGCTACTAGCGGTCTGCCGATAGTGCCAGTAGCTCCCGCGAGCAGCACTTTCATGACCTTCTCCCGTCTGCCTCGAACGCCTTCGCCGGGTTGCGTAGTTGGCGGATTCGGAGTACGAGTCCGATGAGGCCCACTATCGAGAGTGCGGACAAGAGCCATGGGTCGGAGGGGTTGCCTCCAAGGTGGAGGTCCTGGGCGTGGTTGAGTGCGTGGAGTGAATTGGTCAGGCTGAAGCCGCCCAACCCGACGGCAATAGCGTCGTTCCATATCAGAGCAGCCAGCAGGGCGAGCCCGATCCCGATCTGAAATACTCCCGCATCGTGGAGAAAGTGGATATGATTCGGCCAGCCGGCGTAGTCGGCGAAGCCAGCAGGGTCCCACCGTGCCCAGACGCCGAAGAAGACCATCGACAGCGCGGTGATCAGCACTGTCGTGCGCACAGGCCAAGTACTTTGCATTGTTTCTCCTTTCCAATCACCCATACGACGAATAGCGTCTCGGTTCTGTGACATGCCTGGCTCGAACGGGTTTCTCAGTGCGTGGACTTATGGCAGGCTCGGTTGAGACGTTCAGCAGAGAGGTGGCGAAGTGGAATCGGTCTTCGATGAGCATCGTGGTCTGCTGTTTCGGGTGGCCTACAGCATCCTTGGGTCGGTGTCCGGGGCCGAAGACATCGTGCAGGAATCCTGGGTGAAGTGGGACCGCAGCCGAAAGGACGATATTGCCCGTCCCCGTGCCTTTCTCGTGCGAATCGCCACCAACCTCGCAGTGGACGAACTGCGCGCGCAAAAGCGGCGGCGAGAGGACTATGTTGGAGTGTGGCTGCCCGAACCGTTGGTCAGCGACAAAGACCCGTCTGAGCGTCTTGTCGAGTCAGAGGACATCACGCTGGGAATGCTCGTCGTATTGGAGGCGCTTTCGCCACTGGAACGAGCGACGTTCGTCCTCCGTGAAGCCTTTCGATTCGACTACGGTGAGATCGCCCGGATCCTCAATCGCTCCTCTGACTCTGTGCGCAAACTTGCCCAGCGAGCCCGTGAACACGTGCGAGCACGTCGCCCTCGGTACACAGCAGATCCTTCTACTGCCCACGCTGCTGCCGGCAGGTTCCTCGACGCCGCGCTCGGAGGAGACATGGATGCATTGCTCGAAGTCGTGGCTCCTGACGCGATCTTGTACAACGACGGCGGCGGGAACGCACCCGCGGCGCTGAAGCCGATCTACGGTGCAACAAAGGTTGCGCGGCTCATGGCCAGCGTCGGTCCGCGGTATGCCTCATTTGATCGAGCGTGGATGGCGGGAGTTGAGCCAGCTGTCGTCCTCCGCGATCGTGACGAACAGATAATTTCCGTGCTTGCCTTCGAGGCTGACCCCGACAGCGGTCTGGTGCGTCGCGCATACGGCGTCGTCAATCCCGAAAAGCTACGAGAACCCAGGCAGCTTTGAATCGCCAACGTCGTGCTGAAGCACACTTGTGGTGTTGCATGCAATGCGCCGAGAAATGTCGCACCGTTCACGATCACAAACGCGAAGCTTGTCGTTACCTCGGGCTGACTCCGGTGTCGTCATCCGACACGTTACAAATGCGCTGGCTCACACTTACCCAGCTGCAGGTTCTGCTGCTTACAGATTCAACTCTGCATTGATGTCTAGCAGCGTGGAAGCAACTGTTTCGGGTTGAGTGAGGGCAGCCAGATGATGGGTGTTGGTCCGCCGCACTGGCCAGCCGCTTTGCTCGAATAGTGCAGCGGCTTCCGTGTATGGCGGACTCAGTTGCACATAGCCGGCGGACCCGGTCCAGTTCGCAACGGGCCGCGTCTCGGCCACAATAGCGGCAGCCACCCGAGGTTCCTCATCGAACACCAATGACCGAAGTGCGTCGTCCGGAACGAGGTCAGAGAGCATGTTTGCGTCGAACCAGAGGTGCCACGGAGGCAACTGTGACCCTCGTGCCAAAGTATTCAGTTGTTCGACTTGCTCGACTGGTGCAACATCTTCCAAGGCTCGCCCGGGGGTGGGCAGTTCAGCGTCCAAATAGATGAGCGCGGAGATTGTGGGGAGAATCGCATCAGCCAGGGCAGGCAGAAGCGGCCCGGCACCGCTGTGACCCACGAGGACCGATTCGCCTGGTGGAGCTGCGATCGACACAAAACGTGTGAACTCAGCGACCAACCGCTCATACACAGGCTCCTTAGTCACTGCAGCTCGCAGGTCCGGCACGAAAGTCGTGACGCCAGCTGCTTCTAACTGGTCGGCCAACGGCTGCAAGCTCGTAGGCCCCAAAAAGGGGCTGTGTATCAGTACAAAAGCTTGTGGACTGGTCGAAGCATGCGACGATTCCTGTTTCGGGCGGCGGACGTCGATCGGGTGAGCCTTCACTGGCTTGGGAGGCATGGCAGTCATCGCCTCTGATCAATGCGTAGCTTCAAGGTGGATCGTTCCGATTCTGGTGGAAAGTTCATAGTCGTACTCCGCCCGATTCCGACTGGCAGCTTTCAGTGTAGTCGGCGTGCTCGAGCCATGCCGAAGCGAAGTCATCGTGTCAGGCTCATCCCCGGCCAGGGGTACTGGCCGGACATGATAGATGTGCCCACATTTCCCTCCTCCCCGCGAAATCCCTTACCCAGTTCATCAGATCGCCGACATCCTGTTCTGCTTCTGCAAAGCCGACGTTGTCCCAGACGGCCAGGACCAGCTGCACCATATCGAACAGTCGCGCTTAGCGGCCAGGCGTTGCAACTCCCGCTACATTGCTGGCACAGAGGTCTTCCCCGAGCCGACAGCTCTGATCAACGATCAGCTGCTCATCCTCGGCACGGACAGACAGAAGATGTCCACGAGCAGGGACAACATGATCCGATTCGCAGCCTCTGAAGATGAGACCGCGACGCTGACTCGACAGACCCGGACAGTTGGCGACCCAACAATCACCTATGAGGCTGAGCACCGCCCTTGCTTGCCGAAGCTCGGTCCGAGGATCACGGCGGCAACGGAGATGCAGCGCTGATGAGTCGCGTGATCGGGTCCGTCACCGAAGCCCATGGCGACCACCGAGATCGACGCAGGCGGGTTGTAGACGACCGATCTCAACTGATCGAGATCCCCCAGATAGGAAATTCCAATGCGCGGGTAGCTGTTGACACCACCCTCACCGAGGCAGTTCGGCGATGACGATGGACTATTAAAGTCTTGGCTGGTGAAAGTGCGCAGAGCGAAGGCGGCTCTCGCTTCAGCAACTCCCGATCATGTCAGTGCGACAGGTCGAGCACCTGTTAGTATTGAACTTTCAGCGGTAGTTTCGAGACAAGGACTTCCACAGTGCTCATCGACGAACGCTCCGGCGCCCCGTCCGTGCGCTGACGTCGTAGACGACCCGTACCCGGGCTCCGATGTCAGCGCTCTCGCTGACCCATCAGGAGCCTGTCCTTGTCTATTACTCACACTGCCTCTGTTGTTCTCGACCACATAGCGTTCGACTGGCCCGACGGCACCCCCGTCTTCCGACATCTCAGTGCTGCCTTCAGCACTGGCCGCACCGGTTTGATCGGCCCGAACGGCACCGGCAAATCAACGCTGCTCAAGCTCATCGCCGGCGAGCTGGTGCCAGCTTCCGGTTCGATCACAGCCACGGGCACCATCGGGTATCTGCCACAGCAGCTCACCTTGCATACCGCCGACACCGTCGCCGATCTACTGGGGGTCCGAGAGCGGCTCGACGCGTTCCGCGCCATCGAGTCCGGCGACGCCGATCCGAGGCATTTCGACACACTCATGGACGACTGGGGCATCGAAGACCGCATCCGCGCCGAGTTGGAGGACTTCGGGTTGAATACTCTCGATCCCGACCGCCCGGTCAGCACACTCTCCGGAGGTGAAACGGTACTGACCGCGTTTGCAGGACTGCGTCTCGCCCGCAACGAGGTCGTGTTGCTCGATGAGCCCACGAACAACCTCGATCGCGACGCGCGCCATCAGCTGTACGAGGCTGTGGCGACCTGGCGCGGGACACTCATCGTCGTCAGCCACGACGTGGCACTGCTCGATCTCATGGACGACACGGCCGAGCTCCGAGCTGGCTGTCTCAGCATCTTTGGCGGCCCTTATACCGCGTATCGGAAACACCTGAAGCGGGAACAGACAGCAGCCGAGCAGGCCCTACGCACCGCGGAGCAAAAGCTCAAGACCGAAGAGCGCCAGCGCATCGAAGCGCAGACGAAGCTCGCACGACGGCAGCGCTACGCACGCACCGATTTCGAGAACAAGCGCAAGCAGAAGGTGGTCATGAAGCAGCGCAAGACGGAGGCCCAGGTCTCAGCTGGCAAACTGCGCGGAGAACTCGATGAGAAGGTGGCCACCGCCCGCGAGGCGGTGGCCGAGCGGGCCGGACGGGTGCGGCATGATCGCATCATCTCGATCGACCTGCCCGATCCCGATGTCCCGCCGAGCCGCCGCCTGGCCGAGCTGCGCGACCAGGAGCGCACCATTGTGATCCAAGGGCCCGAGAGGGTGGCGCTGACCGGACGAAACGGCATCGGCAAGACCCGTCTGCTGGAGACCATCACCCGCGACAGACCCTGGCCCGAAGGCCGGGTGCATGCCCTGGCGCAGACGGATCGGATCGGCTACCTGCCGCAGCGCCTCGACCACCTCGACGAGGAGGCCAGCATTCTCGACATGGTGAGAAAGGCAGCACCGCACACGCTTCTGAACACCATCCGGGCGAACCTCGCCAGGCTCCTCTTCCACACCGACACCGTCGACCGCAGGATCGGCGACCTCTCCGGCGGGGAACGCTTCCGCGTCGCTCTGGCCATGGTGCTGCTCACTGATCCGCCGAACCAGCTGCTCATCCTCGACGAGCCGACCAACAGCCTCGATCTCGACAGCATCGACGAGCTCGTCGATGCGCTCGACGCGTACCACGGCGGTCTCATCATCGTCAGCCATGATGACGCTTTCCTCGATCGCATCGGCATCGATGTCTGGATCGAGCTGACTGCTGAAGGCCTCTCGCAAACGATGAAGGAGAACTGATGGACCGGACTCCCGACCCCGACCAGCTCCACCCGAGCACCCGGGCGGACTTGACCACGTCGTGTTCCTGAACAATGAGGTGACATCTCCTCTTATCGAAGTCGGCGACTACACCTACTACGACAACGAGGGCCACCGACCCCTGTTCGAGCGAGCCAATGTCAAATACCTGTATGGGCCCCAGCGGCTCGTCATCGGTCGCTTCACCACCATCGGCCCCGCAAGCACCTTCCTCATGCCGGGTGGGAATCATCCGATGATCGGGCCGTCCACGTACCCGTTCACGATGTTCGGCGGTGCCTGGGCAGAGAACACGATGGATGCCTTCCGGGCGATCGAACAGCCCGGTGACACCGTCGTCGGCAACGACGTGTGGATCGGACGGGAAGCGACCATCCTGCCCGGGGTCGCGATCGGCGACGGCGCAGTCATCGGCACCCGGAGCGTGGTGACAAAGGATGTCGGTCCATACGAGGTCGTCGCTGGCAATCCGGCCCGCCGACTCAGGACGCGATTCGCCCCGGCCGACATCGAGCGTCTGCTCGCAATCCGCTGGTGGGACTGGCCGATCGAGATGATCACACAACATGCTGCGATGATCATGGCGGGCACCGTCAACGCCCTCGAACGCGTGAACAAGCAACTCTGACAACTACATCATCGTTTTGAATCGCTCCGGGGATAATACAGGCAAGAGCGAATCTCCTTGCCTGTATTATCCCCGGAGCAATTAGTCATGCCAGTATCCCATGACGAACTCTCGGCTTTCCTTCATACCCACTGGGTAACCTATCCGGTACCGCATGGTCAGAATCGCCTGTGCCCATCGAGCCGGCCCTCAGTCTCGTCAGCGCTCGTTCTGGTGCTCGTGACGTGTCCTCGACCGTCACAGTGTCATCGAACGTGTCCAGCCAGTGCGGCGGTGGTAGCCGTATTCCCTGTGCATCGCTGAGTCATCAGAGTGGATGCTTGTTGTTGAACCGCTCCACGTCGTTGACGAAGATATCGATTCCTTCGCCACTGCACACTTCGAGGTCTGGAAGGCCCTCACCGAACAACTTCCGTACGATCTCGTTGTCGAGCACGAAGCCACCCACGCCACCGCCGCCCTGGCCAACGGAAGGGACTGATGCAGGGTTTGGTGACATCTGATGTGGCTTGTTCTCAGGCAAGCCTGGAAGGATTGACACCATGCCCCAGCCGTACCCGAAAGAGTTCCGCGATGACGTCGTCCGTGTCGCCTTGAACCGCGACGAGAAGACCACGATCGCTCAGATCGCGAAGGACTTCGGCGTCCACGAAGGCACTATTGCGAAATGGCTGCGCCAAGCAGACATCAATGCCGGCAACAAGCCCGGCAAGTCCACTGACGAGTCCGCCGAGCTGCGCGAGCTGCGGAGGCGGACGCGTCTGTTGGAGCAGGAGAACGAGGTCCTGCGTCGGGCTGCGGCGTATCTGTCGCAGGCGAATCTGCCGTCAAAAGGCTCTACCCGCTCGTGAGAGAGCTCGCCGCCGACGGGATCCCCGTTGCGGTGTCGTGTCGGGTCTTGAAGCTCTCTCGCCGGCCCTACTACCGGTGGCTGGCAGCGCCTGTCCCTGAAGCTGAGGTGAATGAGGCGTATCGGGCCAATGCGCTATTCGACGCCCATGCCGATGCCCCGGAATTCGGGTACCGGTACCTGGCTGATGAGGCCGAGGCTGCCGGCGAGCCGATGGCAGCGCGGACCGCGTGGCGGCTGTGTTCGGCCAATGCCTGCTTCTCGGTATTCGGAAAGGCCCGGGCCAAGAACGGTAAGAGGCCGGGGCCACCGGTCCATGACGACCTGTGCGCGGTCGTCGACGCCGACGGACGGGTTCGGCACGAGTTCCACGCTACGGCCGTCAATGAGCTGTGGATCACCGATATCACCGAGCATCGCACCGATGAGGGCAAGCTGTATAGGTGCGCGATCAAGGATGTCTACTCCTCGCGGATCGTCGGCTACTCCATCGGGGCCCGAATGAAGGCGCGCTTGGCCGTAGACGCTCTTGAGATGGCTGTGGCCCGTCGCGGTCGTGATGCGGCCGGATGCGTGACGCACTCGGATCGCGGCAGCCAATTCCGGTCGAAGAAATTCACCCGCGCACTGGAGCGCCACGGCCTGATCGGATCGATGGGCAGAGTCGGCGCGGCCGGCGACAACGCTGCCATGGAATCGTTTTTCGCTCTGGTGCAGAAGAACGTTCTCGACCGTCGCCGGTGGGCGAATCGCGAGCAGTTGAGGCTCGCGATCGTGACGTGGATTGAGCGGACGTATCACCGGCGTCGGCGGCAAGCCCGGTTGGGTCGTTTGACACCGGTTGAGTACGAGGCAACTATTGAGTCACCTGCAGTCGCAGCGTGACACCCGAATTGTCACCTCTCCTTGCATCAGTCCCCCGTCATGTACCTGTGCATGCTTACTCAACAACAATGAAACGGGTTCTACCTCTGGAGTCTGGGCTGGAGTTTGAGCTGGCTCTGTGGCTTGACCGCCGATCAGATGTCGAGTGCTTCGTGCCGCAACCGTGTCGAATTGCTTCGAGCGAAGGGGTTCGGCACGTTCCTGACCTGTTGGAACGCAGACTCGACGGGACTGTCACAGTTTGGGACGCTCGTCCTACGGAGCGTCAGGATGCAGAGTTTCTGTCTCAGGCCGCTTTGTCGGAGAACGCCGGTAACGCGGTCGGATGGGCTTACAGAGTATTCGACGGTCTAACGCGGGTTGAGTCGCAGAATCTGCGTTGGGTTTCTGGTTATCGCCGGGCTCCTTCAATCCGTTCAGGAGTCCGGAATTGTATGGCGCTTGTGAGAAAAGACGGCTGGATGCGTGCAACCGGTATTGCTCGGCAGTGTCTGGGAATACCTTCAGCAGTCCCTATTGCTGTCCCGGCTTTTCCAACACTCGCCGCCTTACCCATACCAGGGGCGGCCTGTTGGAATCGGCCCCCTGCACCAAACCAAGCTGTGGCGGATAACTGAGGAACGCTGCGGCCACGTCCGTTTGCGTCTTCCGGACCTCCGGTTGTATGTGCTCACGCGTCGGAGACATCGCGTCGACGTGTTTGGAGTCGATCGAGCGCGAGTTCTCGCGCCACATCGCCTGTGGTGCCTGACCTGCTCATCGCCTTGTCTAGCAGTACTCGTGTACGGTCGCCAACAACACGAACTCTTTGGTGGGTTGCCTCTTCGTCGTTGCCGAGGAGCTCTTCCTCAAGGGCTATCAGTCCGCCCGAGCTCGCCAGGATATCTGGTACATAGAGTATGCTCCGCTCCCGCAGCTCCGCCTCCATCTCGCGGGATTCGACTACATTGTTCGCGCCACCCACGATGCCGCGACACTTCAAACGCGGGATTGAAGAGGGGGTCACAACTGAACCCATCGCGCACGGCGACAATACGTCGCACTCGACGTCTAGAAGCTCATTGGCGTTGACCACGTGAACATCATGCCGCGACGCGACTGTTGATGCCCATCGGGCATCGACGTCGGCGATGGTGACTTCCGCGCCCTCGCCGACAAGCGCCTTGACAACTCGTTGGCCAACATTGCCCACACCCTGAACTGCCACGTGAAGTCCTTCGAGGGAGTCGGTTGAATCAAGACTCAGGCGTGCAGCTTTCATCGACTCAATTACTCCCTGCGCTGTGAAAGGAGATGGGTCACGCTGGCACACGCGTGCCCCTTCCTCTTTCATTACCCGCATGTCCATGGACGTGGTGCCCACATCATTGACGGCTATAAGCTGATTGCGCAGGGAGCCCATTAGCCGCCCGATTGCTCGCAGCAAATTTTGCGATTTCTGTTCGCGCGGATCGGCCAGTACTAGAACGGTCCCGCCACCCAAGTGCAGTCCCGCGGCCGCAGCCTTTAATGTCATGGCGAGAGAGAGGCTCAAACCGTCGGAAAACGCTTCGCTCTCGGAGTGGTAGGCGTGCATGCGAACGCCAGCCAGGGCTGGACCCAGCGTTGTGTCGTTGAGGATGACGATCGCTTGCAACCCGGAGTCTGTTTCTGTTGCGAAAATGACTTCTTCGGCGGTGGCGGACGACATCTGACCGAGGATGGTGTTGGTCGCGGGCTGATCAAGCATGCTCGATGAGGTCGAGGGTGGTGGCTCGGCATCTGCCCTATAGCCCTTGCGACTGGAAAAGTTGTGAGCGGAGGACATACGAACAGCGTATGAACGAACTTCGCATACGTCTAATGCATTCTCATCGCCACAAACATGCAATACTTGCAATTATGCAGCTTGCCGAACTGGAGACGTTTGTCGCGGTGTGCCGAACTGGTTCGCTGACCGCCGCCGCCGAAGAGTTGCATACTTCTCAGCCGGCGCTCACGCGACGGATAGCCAGTCTTGAGAAGGACTTAGGAGTCTCCGTGTTGGAGCGTGCTGGACGACGATTGGTACCGACGCCTGCAGGCGAGAGATTCCGTGACTACGTCGAAGAGGCACTTGCTACACTTCGCGACGGCACTCAACGCCTTCGCGAGGATACTGGCGGGCACCTGACTGTCGCCTTGGTCGGAACGCTCGCCAACAGCCAGATCGTCGCCGCGCTGCGGCAGTTCCACGACGAGCTGGAGAACTGGGAGATACGACTGCGCACGGCCAACTCTCCGGGAGTATCCGAGCTCGTTCGGCAGGGTCGAGCAGACATAGGACTGCGGTATAATCTCGGACTCGAGGATCCGCACCTACTGACCGCCTACACGCTGCATGAGCGGCTTTGCGCTGTCGGTCGCGCTGGTCAGAGTCGGGCACCGGACGCGCGAGAATGGACGTGGCTCGTTTTCCCCTCCAGTCGACAAGAACGCGACCCCTATCGAAGGGCATTGGCAGACTGCCTCTCAGTCGACGATCTCACTCGTGTCCGGCTTCTCGAAGTTGACTCGCTAACTGCGCAGATAGGGTTGGCACGCGCAGGATTCGGGTGCGCTGTCCTCCCTGAAACGTCCTTGGAGATCGACTCCTCAAACCATCAGTTGGAGAGGCTGCCAGGGGTGATACAACCCGCGCTGGACATTGACGTTATCACTCGGCCAAACGCCTTCAAACATCAAGTCATCTCCGATCTGTTGCAGCGGATAGAATCCACTTGGTCGCTAGCGACGCACGCCACTGCAATGTCACCGATAACTCGAGATCAGATTGGCTGATCACCAACCCGGATGATGACTCTGTCCAGTGTTCGCACCAAAGAGGACGAACTGGTCGCGCATCCTTCCGACCCCTTATGCAGATTCCCAATGAAGAGTGACCAATGCAAGAGTGCAGTTATGAACTCTGTGCCTACGCTCAGCGATCACGTGAAATTTCCAATCTATCTGTGACTCGCCTTGCGTCGCGCCATTTTGCACACGGATCGTGCCGAACAGTGCTTAGTACAAAGTACTACGGCGTGTCGTGGGTAAAGTAGGACGCATCTCTACACGGAGCTTGAATGGACGCCTACTGGATGCGCGGCAAGTGGGGTGACGGCGGGAAGAGTGAGGGCCGCTGGAACCAGGGCAGCCGGAATCCGCTGACCATCATCATCACCGGTGCCGTGTTCCTCGTCGGCGTCGGTGTGGTCTTCGCCGTCGGGTACCTGTTCCCGTCCTTGCTGCTGCTCACGATCATCCTCGGGTGCGTCTTCTTCGTCGGTGTCACTCTGGCGATGCGCAGGTTCATGGGACACACACCGGCGTACTGGTACACCGGACCATTCGTGGCCATTGCGCTCATCGGCACTGTGATGCTCGGCGAGGATCTCGCATTGTCGCAAGCTGGCGAACTCACCGAGGTGGTCGTCGCCGATCACAAAGTCGAGCAGAAGACCGTGCGCAGTTCCAATCCGCCCAGGTCGCGGCAGGTCTATGTTCATACCTACAGCCTCGAACGCGCCGACGGCACCCCTGTCGCCGAACCGCTGATCTACCGCGGTAAGGACGGATACGACGACTTCGATGAGGGCGACACGATCTCCGTCCTCATCGATCCGGAGGGGAAGGCACCGACCAAACCGGCCGAGGACGTGGATCTGCCTGCCGATATCGGAATCCTCGTCACCGGACTGGTCACCTCGGGGATCGTGTTCCTCATCTGTCTGATCGTCGTGCTTCTGAGATGGACGCGTTCGCCGTCGCAGGACCACGTGCGCTGACGACCGGGCGGCAGACGCCGGAGAGGCCCTCATTCCGCCATGAGCGGTCCGCGACAACAGGTCAGCACATGCTGTATAGTCAGCATATGCTGACTATTGCCTCTCGTGTCGATGCCATGCAGCGCCTCGGCCGCGCGATGGCCGATCCCACACGCTCACGGATTCTGCTGTCGCTGCTGTCCGAGCCTGGCTATCCTGCGCGCTTGGCAAGCGATCTGGGACTGACGCGCACCAACGTCTCGAACCACCTCGCCTGCCTGCGGGGATGCGGAATCGTGGTGGCCGAACCTGAAGGCCGGCGGACGCGTTATGAGATCGCCGACCCTCATCTGGCAACGGCCCTCACTGCTCTTGTCGAGACGACTCTGGCAGTCGATGAGAACGCTCCGTGTGCCGATTCCAATTGCACGGTGGTCGGCTGCTGCGATGCTGGACTGAGCCGATGACCGAGACGGTGCTGCGAAGGGACAGAGCGGCAGTTCTGCGGAAGCGGATCCGAATCATCGTTGCCATCACCATCACTTGGAACGTGATTGAAGCGTTCGTTGCCATTGCTGCAGGCGGAGCGGCCTCCTCGGCGGCCCTCATCGGGTTCGGACTCGATTCGATTGTCGAGGTCCTCTCTGCCGCAGCGGTAGCCTGGCAGTTCTCGGCACCGGAACCCCAGCGCCGGGAACGGGTCGCTCTGCGGGTCATCGCAGTATCCTTCTTCGCGCTCGCGGCCTACGTCAGCGTGGACGCTGTTCTGTCCATCGTGGGCCCGCGCCAGCCGGAACATTCGACCCTCGGCATCATCATCGCCGCACTCAGCCTGCTGGTGATGCCGTTCCTCAGCTGGTTCGAGCGGAGGACGGGACGAGAACTGGGATCTGCTACGGCTGTCGCTGATTCCAAGCAGACCCTCATCTGCACCTATCTCAGCGCCGCAGTGCTGATCGGAGTCCTGCTCAACAGCCTGTTCGGGTGGGCCTGGGCCGATTCCGTCGCAGCTCTCATCATCGCGGTCTTCGCCGTTCGGGAAGGAGTCGAAGCCTGGCGAGGGGACGCCTGTTGCGCGGTTCCGGCTGCGGTTCTCACCGGTGAGCGTGCAGAAGGGTGCTGTGCTGAAGATGATCCGGTCGACGACGGGTGCCGAAACGCGTGCTGTGCTGCGACGCAGATCGTTGAGTAAGCCCGCCTACTATGGCAGGCATGGACACCACTCCCAACGATCTGCTCGTGCTGCTGGCCGTCTCCCGCACCGCCAAATTCACGACGGCGGCCCACAACCTCGGTCTCACCCACTCGACGGTCTCCCGCCGCATCGCCGCCCTGGAGAAGTCCTTGGGCGGACGCGTGCTGGCTCGCTCGGATGGCGGATGGGAGCTGACCGACCTCGGGGAACGAGCCGTTGCGGTGGCCGAACAGATGGAGACCGCGGTCGCTGAACTCGAAAGTCCCGGCCAGGGCCCGGAGACGGTGTCCGGAGTGGTGCGGATGACCGCGACGGATGGGTTCAGCGCCTATGTCGCCTCCCCGGCGGTCGCGAAGCTGCGTCGTCGGCATCCCGGGCTGAGCGTCGAGATCGTCACCGTCACCAGGCAGGCCCTGCAGCAGCGGTCCGGTCTCGATATCGAGGTCGTCGTCGGCGAACCGCGCGTGCATCGGGCAGAGGCGATCGAGCTCGGTGACTACGAACTCGGTCTCTACGCCTCGCGTGACTATCTCGCGGATAACGGCACCCCCGCCTCGGTGGAGGAGGTCAGCGACCACCGGCTCGTCTATTTTGTCGATTCCATGCTCCAGGTCGACGACCTCGATGCGCCGAGGCGGCTGTTTCCCGAGATGAAGGATGCACTGACCTCGACGAACGTCTTCGTTCACGTCGAAGCGACGCGTGCGGGTGCCGGAATCGGCTTCCTCCCGTGTTTCATGGCCGACCGTCACCCCGACCTCGTGCGACTCTTCCCCGATTCGGTGGCCGAGCGACTGCCCTACTGGATGGTGCTCAGACCCGATTCGATGCGGCGACCGGCGATCGCCGCCGTGGTCCAGGGACTCAAGGATGAGATGCTCGCCCACCAGGCTGCTCTCGAAGGGCGGAAGTTGCCCCGGCGAGTCGGCCAGACCAGGATATGAGCATGAACCAGCCCCGTACCGATGTCGGCGAAGAACTGGCCGGACGTCGCATCGTGCTCACAGCTCAGCGGCGCGCCGAGCAGCTCGCCTCCGCCCTCGAGCGTCACGGCGCGGAGATCGTCCATGCCCCGACCCTGTCCGTCATCCCGCATATCGACGACCCTGAACTCGTCACCCACACCCGTGACCTCATCGAGGCCGGCCGGATATCGTCGTGGTCACGACCGGAGTCGGATTCATCGGTTGGGGCGACGTGGCTGAAGCCGCGGGTCTTCGCGAAGAATGGCACTCGATGCTCGCCGGAGCACGGATATACGCCCGCGGTCCCAAGGCACGCGGAGCGATTCAAGCGGCCGGACTGAGGGCTCACTGGGTCGCCGAATCCGAGACGAGCGCAGAGATCCAGCAGGTCCTCCTCGGCGAGGGCGTGGACGGTCAGCGCATCGCCGTACAGCATCACGGTGCCGGCGCCGACGGACTTGATGAGTCCTTCGCCGCAGCAGGCGCCGATGTCCGCTCCCTCGTCATCTACCGGTGGGGTCCGGCCCCCGACCCGACCGCCGTGGTCGACGCGGTCCGACTCGTCGCGGAGCGCAGGTGCGATGCCGTGGCCTTCACCTCAGCACCCGGGGCGGCAGCATTTCTCACCGCGGCCGACGAGCAGGGACTGCTGCCGGCCGTGATCGAGGCGTTCAACGAATCGGTGGTGGCCGCAGCAGTCGGCGACGTCACCGCGGCGCCGCTGCATGAACAGGGCATCAGAACCGTGATTCCCGAGCGATTCCGACTCGGAGCCCTCGCGCGTCTGCTGATCAGCGAACTCGCCGAATGATCTCAGTCTGACGCGAATTCGATGTCGACGGCGTCTGCCTCGCGCAGTGCGCCGATCGCCTCTGCCTCAGCGGTCACTGCGCTCTTCACCGACGTCGAGACGGTGCCGAAGGTTGCGATCGTCATGCTCAGTCGTCGATTTATAGCAGAGCAGTCAACGGCGCAGCAGCTCGGATCTGGTCCGGTCGCCTTCGCTGTCGTCGGATGCGGACGGCGCCCCGCGCATGGAGTGCGGTCAGCGCGGATCCTGGTGGGCTGTTCTGGATGCCGCAGGCTCCCGCGGCGTCAAGAAGTGAGTTGTGGCTGAGTCGCTCATCGAGGTGATGAGCTCGGAGGCGGAAGGCGATGATCTCGTCGTTCGTCGCGGAGTCGGCCATGTGCCCAGCTAGCTCAGGACCCGTGTTTGAATGGGCCCTGTGCACGGCCGGCTTCAGGTGCGTGCACGACCACAATGAGAAGGGACGACGATGACGCGAACGATGCAGGTCAGCGACAGTATGGTGATCAAAGCCGACGCCGCCGGGCTCTGGGAGCAGATCGCCGATCCGACCCAGATGGCCCGATGGAGCCCGGAGAACACGGGCGCAAGCACGCGCACGACTGCAGGTCCGCTGCAGACAGGCGACGTCTTCGTAGGCACGAACCGTCGCGGGCCGGCGACGTGGGTGACCGAATGCGTCGTCACCGAATCTGTGCCCGGCAAACGGTTCGCCTTCACCGTGCGCCGGATCGGGCCCCGAACTCCCAGCATCGAAGGACCGAACGCGAGCTGGGCATACGAGTTCGAGGACCTCGGCGAGGCGACTCGAGTGACAGAGTCGTGGACGGACGATCGCCGCGCTTGGCCCGACTGGCTGGCCTGGGTCTTCGACCACATTGTCACGCGGGGCCGGAGCTTCGCGGACTTCCAACGTTTGAACATCCGGCAAACTCTCACCGCCATGAAGGATGATGTCGAAAAGCGGTGACACGGACGAAACGAGGGCGAAACAACTCCTCGCTACTCTGATCGCATGACAGCGACGGTACAGCCCACAGAGAGCTCCGCCCGCCACGATGTGGAGGGGATGAACTTCTATACCCGCAAATGGGTGCGGCCTGAGGACCTCAACGCCAACGGCTCCCTCTTCGGCGGCAGCCTACTGAGGTGGATCGACGAGGAGGCCGCGATCTACGCGATCATCCAGCTCGGCAACCATCGAGTTGTGACGAAGCTGATCTCCGAGATCGACTTCCAGGCTTCGGCGAGGGAAGGCGATCTCATCGAGATGGGGCTCCTCGCCACGCATTTCGGACGCACCTCACTGACGATGAGGGCCCGGGTGCGCAATATGATCACTCGCAGATCCATCCTCAGCATCGACAAGATCGTATTCGTCGGTGTCGACGAGGACGGCACTCCGATTCCCCACGGGTACACGACGATCACCTATGACCGAGACCGAATGCCCGAACCACACGGGAAGATCTCGTAGGAGAGACCGCGGTCCGACGCGGTCGCAGGTGTCGCCTCCTGGACCGCCTCGGTGATGGTGTCATTGACCGCCTCACTGTTGACCGTCAGCGGGAACTGGTCGAAGTACTCGAAGGTCGGTTCCTTCGGCGTCCCGGCGGCCTCGCATTCGCCGCGGACGATCCGCTCGATCGACGCGATGACTCTCTTGCGCACCGCAGTGTCGTAGGTGCGGACGTTGAGCAGCAGCTCGGCGCGATCAGGGGTGATATTCGACTTCGGCCCAGCGTTCGACGCACCGACGGTGACGACGCGGACATTTCTCACAGGATCAGCGGGTGAGGAGCCCGTTCAGGGGTGTTGCCCGGGCGGCGCGAGTTGAGCACCCTATTGAGCGAGCAGACCCCGTTCGGACAGGTCCGTGCGCAGTGTGGCGGCTCCTGAGAACACGTGGCCGATGAAGCCGAGCTGTTCGGCTGCCTCCACATTGGCGGGCAGATCATCGACGAAGACCGTCCGGGCCGGGTCGAGATCGAATCGGTCCCGAGTCAGTTCGAATATGGCCGGATCGGGTTTGACCAGCCCGACTTCACCCGAGACGACGATGTCTTCGAGTTCGCTGATCGCCGGGGCGACGACGGGGGCATGGTGGATGGTCTCGGCCGACCAGTTCGACAGCCCGACCAGGCGGATGCCGGCGGTCTTGAGATCTGCGACGATCTCGGCCATGCCGTCGATCGGACCGGTCAGGGACTTGTCGAAGTTCTCGTAGTAGCCGGCGACGATCTCACCGTGGCGGGGGTCCGCCTCGGCGGCTCGGGCGACGATATCGGTGATCGAAACGCCGGAATCAGCTGCGGTATTGAGCGTGGGGAAGTCGGCCGCCTCGGCGAAGGAATGCCATTCATCGGCACTCATGCGATCGGCCAGAGGCCCTGTCTGGTCCCAGCCGATGAGCACATTGCCGAGGTCGAAGACAACGGTCGTCGGGGTCGGGCGATCGGGTTCGGTCATGGGCCACCACCTGCTATCGGCATCCTGGAGTCGAACCCCACGCTACCCGGAGTTGCCGGACCATTGTGGATTCGGTCCGGCTGGCCTAGGTTGGTTTCATGATCGGCTACCCGCCCCTGCAGATCCGGGTGAAGACTCCCCGACTCGAACTCGTCGGTGCCGCCGATGAGATGCTTGCGGCGCTCGCCCCTCTCGTGCGGGACGGCAAGGTCTTCGCGGAACCCGCCCCCTACGACGATCCGATGTCGTTCTACGAGTCCGACCCGGACGTGCGGGTGAGCAGGTGGCTCCAGAGCGTATGGCGTGGACGGGGGCGGTTCTCTCCTTCTGACTTCCGGTTGGCCTTCGCCGTCCTCGTCGATGGTGAGGCCGTGGGGATGCAGGACCTCATTGCGGAGAAATTCGACTCCTGCGGGACGTTCGCGTCATTCTCCTGGCTGTCGACGGATGTACGCGGTCGCGGCCTCGGTACCGAGATGCGCAGTGCTCTGTGGCATCTTGCGTTCGCAGGGCTCGGGGCTAGTGAGGCCGGTTCCGATGCGTTCGTCGACAACATCGGATCGAACAAGGTGTCTGAAGCCTTGGGGTACGAGCGCAACGGCGTCGACTGGGACATCCGCCGAGGCGAGCCGGGACGCATCCAACGCTGGCGCCTGACCCGCGAGGCGTGGGAAACCAGACGGCGGAACGACATCGAGCTCAGCGGAGTCGAGGACTTCTGCACTTTCCTAGCCCACCACTAATTGCTACCTGACGGGGGCCCAGCAACCTGGCGCGAGGTTGCTGGGCCGCCGTCGGGTAGCAATTGGGGAGGAGACGACAGCGACCCTGCGTTCACACCAAGTGGGTGAACGCAGGGTCGCTGGTGAATCTCAGAAGTCTCTAGGTGAGACTCTCAAAGAGTCTCAGAGGCCGCGGACGCGAGTCGCCTGCAGGCCCTTGGAGCCCATCTCCGAGTCGAACTCGACGTTCTGACCCTCGGTGAGCTCGCGGTAGCCGGAGGCTTCGATCGCGGAGAAGTGAGTGAACACGTCAGCCGAACCGTCGTCAGGCTGGATGAATCCGAAACCCTTTTCCGCGTTGAACCATTTCACGGTACCTGTTGCCATAATCTTTGTATCCTTATTTTTTAACTGATGACCGCTGCTGCGATCGTGATGGTCGAACCCATTGCTGGATCCGGCTTTCCCGCTGGCTGGACTGGATCTTCAGACGCAGATCCAACGAAAACTTGTGGGTGAACCGAGGACTCGGAATCGAAGGTGAGGGTGAGTTCTCTGATATGAGGTCTCTGTCTCAGACGAAATCGTGGGGATACTCGGTTTCGATCATGCACTCGAAGGTGCTGGACGGAAGTCGAAAAACGACTGAACTGGGAAAAATCATGAGGGGCGCGGAAGGCAGGCACGCGCCGACGGGCAAACACATGGTGACGAGCGAATCTACCTGCTCTTCAGACACCATCTGCTCCGCACATTTCTGTACGAGAACGATTCCAGCTTAACAGAGCGATCGCACTGTTGGTGATTTCGGCCGATCTATTTCAATCGAGAGATGGCACACGGTTTTATGCACACGACCGCGCCAGTGTTTAGGATTGTATACATTCCGTTTTGTATGCAATCCGTCGTGACCCCGGACGCAGGAGCACCCGAACCGTGGACAACGAAGAATCGTCACCGCCGCCAGGACCCCGCCGACAGCGACGCCTCGCCGCGAAGTACCGGCGCCGGCGCACCTTCGTCGCCGTGGCCGCGGTCCTTACCATCGGTGCCCCCGTGACGATCGCGGTGGCGGTGCACAACCTCGGCGCGAACATCGCCTCCTCACCGCTGCGCGCCCACGGCGGCGACGTCCCCGAGAAGCTCACCGATGAGACGAACGTCCTCATCATCGGATCCGACACTCGCGATCTCGAGTCGGCAAAGGATGCCTCCGATGATTCGGGCTCGGATTCCGAAGCGAACTCCGGGGCCGCCTCGGCGAAGGGATTCGGCAGCGCCGAAGGGGCTCGCAGCGATGCGATGATCCTCGCCCACGTCGCCGCCGATGACGACCGCATCGACGCCGTGCAGATCCCACGTGACACGATCATGGACATTCCCGCCTGCGACGACACCGGCCACGGAGCCACAGAGGCCACACACGGAATGATCAACTCGGCCCTCAACGCCGGACCCGCCTGTTCGGTCTCCGCCGCCGAGGTGCTCACCGGAGTGCGCGTCGACCACTTCATCAACGTCGACTTCGACGGATTCTCAGCGATCGTCGACGCACTCGACGGGATCACCGTCGACCTCGACGAACCGCTCACCGACCCCAAAGCGAACCTCGACTTGCCCGCAGGCCACCAGACCATCGGCGGTGGCGACGCCCTCGCTCTGGCCCGGACGCGGCACGCTGTGGGCGACGGCAGCGACATCTCCCGCATGGGCAACCAGCAGATGGTCATGGAAGCCATCATCGACCGCGCCAAGAGCGGCCAGGTCCTCACCCGGCCCGACCGCCTCTACGGATTCCTCGACGCCGTGACCTCGACGATCGGCGTCGACGACGAACTCGACTCCATGCGAGCGCTCGCCTCCCTGGCCACGACCGTGGCCTCCGTGCCCGAGGACGACATCACGTTCGAGATCATGCCGTGGGTACCCGCCCCGGAGAATCCCAATCGGGTGGTCAAATCCGCCGAGGCGGACGACGTGTTCACCGCCATCGTGGACGACTCGCCGATCGCCGACGTCCTCGACTGAGTCAACCCCCCTCCGTCCAGGCGATATTCATCTGCGGCTCCTAGACTGGCCGACATGTCTACGATCGAAATCACGCAAGACAACTTCGAGTCGACCATCAACGACAACGAGATCATCCTCCTCGACTTCTGGGCCGATTGGTGCGGCCCCTGCAAACAGTTCGCCCCGGTCTACGAACAGGCCGCCGAGGCCAACCCCGACATCGTCTTCGGCAAGATCGACACCGAAGCCCAACAGCAGCTGGCCGGACTCTTCTCGATCACCTCCATCCCGACCCTCGTCGCCTTCCGCCAGGGCATCGTCGTCTTCGCCCAGCCGGGTGCGCTCGCCGCCCCGCAGCTCGAACAGGTCATCACCGCAGTCAAGGGTCTCGATATGGACGAAGTCCGTGCCGAACTGGCCAAGCAGGAAGCCGCCGCTGCCGCAGAGACCGACGGCGCCGACAGCGCCTCACCCGATTCGATCCCTGCCGACCCGGGCGTCGACAAGTGACAGCGACCAGTAGCCACAACGACCACACCCACTCAGACAGAACCGGCGCAGGCAATACCGGCGTGCCCGATTCCGTGGCCGCCTGGGAAGAGCGCTACGCCGAGGCCGACGACGCCATCTGGTCCGGAAACCCGAACGAATCCCTCGTCGCCGTCGTCACCGATATGACCCCCGGCCGCGTCCTCGACGTCGGCTGCGGAGAAGGCGCCGACGCCGTCTGGATGGCCGAGAACGGCTGGGACGCCACCGGCATCGACCTGTCGACCACGGCCATCGACCGAGCCCGCCGGGCCGCCGAATCCCGCGGAATCTCCGCCGAATTCGCCGTCGCCGACGTCTCCACCTGGGAACCGGAGGACCCCGATCGCCGAGGCGGCTTCGACCTCGTCACCGGATCCTTCCTCCACACCCGGCTGCCCGACACCCGAGAAGAACTCCTCACCCGCGTCGCCGCACACGTGGCACCGGGAGGGGCCCTCCTGCTCGTCTCCCACGCGACGATGCCGCCGTGGGCCGCCGAACACAGTGAGAAGTTCGAGCACGGCATGGAACACCACCATGAGCTGGTCAGCCCGAACGGGGACTTCGCCCTCCTCATCGGTGCCAGCGCGCACCGGTGGGAGATCGAACTCGCCGACACCCGCACCCGTCAGGTGACCTCACCGTCCGGCGAACCCGCCGAACTCGAGGACGCGATCCTCCTGGCCCGTCGGGTCTGAGCTGAACGACCTGAACTCCAAGCTCCACAACCTGACCTCCGAGTTCAGGAACCCGAACACGGCACCCAGCACCGAGGCGGCTGCGCGGTCGATCCTGACCGCGCAGCCGCCTCGGTGAACCGGGTGATTCCCACCTCCTGGGACGAGGCCGAAAACCCGGTCTCACCTGGTGCATTTCCGCCCGCTGAGGGGCTAAGGTGGTGCCATGGCTCGGTTCAGCTTCCTCGAGTGGCCGGTACTCCGGCAATTCCGCACGTCTGACAAGACGGGACGCGGTGAATCCGTTGTGTCCCAGCAGACCCGAGACACCACCCCACGCACGGTCACGGCCGATAAGGTCGTCCAATCCGTGTGCCCGTACTGCGCTGTCGGCTGCGGGCAGAAGATCTTCGTCAAGGACGACAAGGTCGTACAGATCGAAGGCGACCCGGACTCACCGATCTCGCGCGGTCGCCTGTGCCCGAAGGGCGCAGCCAGCGAACAGCTCGTCAACGCCCCCGGTCGTGTCACCGACGTCCTCTACCGGGCCCCGAAGGCAAAGGACTGGACGAAGATCGAACTGTCGACCGCGATCGACATGATCGCCGACCGCTTCATCGAAGCCCGCCGCAATCACTGGGAAGACGTAGACGACAAAGGCCACCCGCTGCGGCGGACGATGGGCATCGCCAGCCTCGGCGGGGCGACCATCGACAACGAGGAGAACTACCTCGCCAAGAAGCTCTACACCGCGGCCGGGGCGATACAGATCGAGAACCAGGCGCGCATTTGACACTCCGCCACGGTTCCCAGTTTGGGAACCTCGTTCGGGCGCGGCGGCGCCACACAACCCGTCCAGGATATGGCGAATGCGGACTGCATCATCATCCAGGGTTCCAATATGGCCGAGTGCCACCCCGTGGGCTTCCAATGGGTGACCGAGGCCAAGGCCCGTGGTGCCCGCATCATCCACGTCGATCCTCGTTTCACGCGCACCACCGCGATCGCCGATAAGCATGTGCCCATCCGGGCCGGCTCCGACATCGTGCTGCTCGGTGCGCTCATCAACCGTGTCCTGACCGAGGGACGCTACTTCGACGAGTACGTGCGCGCCTACACCAACGCCGCAAACCTCATCAGCGACGACTATGTCGACACCGAGGATCTCGACGGACTGTTCTCCGGGTTCGACCCGGACACGAACTCGTACGAGAACTCGACGTGGTCGTATCAGACGGATGAGCACGGTGCACCGCTCAAGGACCCCAGCCTGGAGAACCCGAAGTCGGTCTTCCAGATCCTGCGGCACCACTACTCGCGCTACACGCCCGAAATGGTCGAGGAGAACTGCGGAATCAAGCCCGCTGACTTCGACTACCTCTACGAATCGGTGACCGAGAACTCGGGCCGGGAACGGACCACGTGCTTCGCCTACGCGGTCGGCTGGACTCAGCACACCCTCGGCGCGCAATTCATCCGCACCGCCTCGATCCTCCAGCTCCTGCTGGGCAATATGGGTCGTCCGGGCGGCGGAATCATGGCGCTGCGCGGGCACGCGACGATTCAGGGATCGACCGATATCCCGACCCTGTTCAACCTGTTGCCCGGCTACCTGCCGATGCCCAGCGCCGGAGTCCACGACACCTTCGACGACTACGTCGCAGCCGTCGGCACCCCGGAGACCCATAAGGGCTACTGGGCCAACGGTCGCGCCTACGCCACCAGCCTGCTCAAGGCCTGGTGGGGCGATGCGGCGACGAAAGACAACGACTTCGCCTATGACTATCTGCCGCGCATCAACGGCGCCCACGGCACCTACCAGACCGCGGTGCGCATGCTCAACGACGGCGTCGACGGCTATTTCCTGCTCGGACAGAACCCGGCCGTGGGATCGGCCAACGGGCGCATGCAGCGCATGGCGATGAGCCACCTGAAGTGGATGGTTGTGCGCGACTTCAGCCTCATCGAATCCGCCACCTGGTGGAAGGACGGCCCCGAGATCGAGACCGGGGAGCTGAAGACCGAGGACATCGACACCGAGATGTTCTTCCTGCCGGCGGCCAACCACACGGAGAAGGCCGGCACGTTCACGCAGACTCAGCGTCTCGTGCAGTGGCGCCACAAGGCCGTCAATCCGCCCGGGGACGCACAGAGCGAGCTCGACTTCTTCTTCGAACTCGGCCAAGCCGTGCGCGAGAAGCTGAAGGACTCCGACGACCCCCGAGATCGGCCGCTGCTCGACATGACCTGGGACTACCCGGTCGACGACGAGGGCGAAGTCGACGCCGAGGCGGTCGTCAAGGAGATCAACGGCTACTTCATCGGCGGTGAGCGCGACGGTGAGCCGCTGGAGAACTTCAACCAGATGACCGACGACGGTGCCACCGCAGGAGGCTGCTGGATCTACGCCGGCGTCTACGCGGGAGGCCAGAACATGGCCGCGCGCCGCAAACCGCGCGACGAGCAGGACGAGACCGCCGCCGAATGGGCGTGGGCATGGCCGGCGAACCGTCGGATCCTGTACAACCGTGCCTCCGCCGCACCCGACGGAACTCCCTGGTCGGAGCGGAAGAAGTTCGTGTGGTGGGACGAGGAGACCGGGAAGTGGACGGGCAAGGATGTGCCCGACTTCCCGATCGACCGAGCCCCTGCGGCCCGATCGGATGCCGCCTACGGGGGTCCCGCGAACCTCGACGGCGATGATCCCTTCATCATGCAGGCCGACGGCAAAGGGTGGCTGTTCGCACCCAGCGGCATGATCGACGGACCGATTCCCACTCACTACGAACCGCAGGAATCGACGGTCACGAACCCGCTGTACTCACAGCAGAACAGCCCGACCCGGATGGTCATGCGCCGTGAGGACAACCTGTCCGCACCCGGTGCCGGAGTGCCCGGATCCGAGGTCTTCCCCTATGTGTTCACCACCTACCGTCTCACCGAGCACCACACCGCCGGAGGCATGTCCCGGTGGCTGCCGTACCTGTCGGAGCTGCAGCCGGAGATGTTCTGCGAGATCTCACCGGAACTCGCCGCCGAGGTGGGCTCGAGCCCTACGGTTGGGCGACCTTGGTCTCCCCGCGGGCGGCGATCGAAGCCCGCGTCCTCGTGACGAAGCGGATGACCCCGCTGACGATCGGCGGGAAGACGGTCCACCAGATCGGTCTGCCCTACCACTGGGGCGTGGGCGGTCAGGGAGCCGTCGTCGAAGGCGATTCCGCCAACGACCTGCTCGGTGTGACGATGGACCCCAACGTCTACATCCAGAACAGCAAGTACGTGGCCGGAACGATCATGCCCGGCCGCCGTCCCCGCGGACCCGAACTCGTCGACTTCGTCGAGAAGTACCAGCGCGAGGCCGGGCTCAGTCCCGAATCCGGCAACCAGCAGGTCACGGTCTCCGCCGAGGAGACCGAGGCCTCCCGCGACGCCGGAGCGGGCCGCAGCGCCGGTGGGCACGGTCACCGAGGCGGTGATTCGGCCGTCGGCGTCACCCCGGGCAGGACCCTGGACGGGGGAGCACAGGGACGCTCCGATCGGGACGGCACGACCGCCTCGGCGACGGTCGACAGTGCCGATGATCGCAGCGGTAGGATCACCATCGAACCCACCGAGGCGGCCGAACCCACCGAATCCGCCGAGACGGCGGTGTCGAACCGCGCCGACGACGGGGACCCCAGCGACGGCGACCCCGACCACGGCAGGCATGCCGACGGCAGTGCGATCGCCGAAACCGAGGTGGCCGAAGCGGAGGCTCGCGCCCGGGCAGCTCGGGACCGGCAAGCTGACGAAGCGCGCCAGCAGAACGAGGAGGAGGACGACTGATGTCGACACCGACGGTCGATGACGGCACGTTGGCGGACGGGCACTGGCACGATTCCGCGCACAGCCGTAAGGGATTCTTCACCGACACCTCGATCTGCATCGGCTGCAAGGCCTGCGAAGTCGCGTGCAAGGAGTGGAACCGCAACCCGCAGGACGGCACCTTCGAACTGCTCGGTTCCTCGTATGACAACACGGGCAGCCTCGGTGCGAACACGTGGCGGCACGTCGCGTTCATCGAACAGGACGCCGAACGCATCGAGAAGGCGCGGGAATCCGGGCGCAAGCTCGTCAACCTCGGCATGCCGACGATCCGTCCGCGCACCGATGAGTCTGCCGCCGCGCAGCCGTTGGACGGTGCTCTGGGCGCGGCGGCAGAGGGCCTGACCTCCGCCGGTCTGCCGACGACCCCCGAGCTCAACGTCGATCTGCTGGCACCGGGTGCCCTGGAGCCGACCGACCTGTCGAACGTCGACACGACACCCCCGGACACCGCGGACTTCCGCTGGCTGATGTCCTCCGACGTATGCAAACACTGCACGCACGCCGGTTGCCTCGACGTGTGCCCGACCGGTGCGCTCTTCCGCACCGAATTCGACACCGTCGTCGTCCAGAACGATGTCTGCAACGGCTGCGGAACCTGCGTGGCCGGCTGCCCCTTCGGGGTCATCGAACGCCGCGACGACGGCACGATCAACACCCCCACCGATCGGGATGATCGCAAGGCCGCGGACATGGATGTGCCGAACGCGGGCACCGCGAACAAGTGCACCCTCTGCTACGACCGCCTCGTCGAGGGTCAGGAACCCGCCTGCGCGCAGACCTGCCCGACCCAGTCGATCAAGTTCGGCGACCGTCAGGACATGGTCGACCAAGCGCATGACCGCGTGGCCGAACTCCACGCGAAGGGCCTGACCGAGGCTCGCCTGTACGGGGCGAACCCGAACGACGGGGTCGGCGGCACCGGATCCGTGTTCCTCCTCCTCGACGAACCCGAGGTCTACGGCCTGCCGCCGGACCCACGGGTCGCGACGAAGGATCTGCCGAAGATGTACGCCAACGCCGGGATCGCGGCGCTGGGCATGGTCGCCGCGGCCGGACTCGCGTTCCTCGGGAGCCGCCGTTCATGAGCACATCAGAATACGATTCCTACCGCCCACCCGAGCCGGAAGGCGGACGCAGAAAACGTCGCCGAGGCGGCCGCGGAGGACCCAGCGGACCTGACGGTTCCGGTGGCCGTCGGGGTGGTCGCGGCGGTAACGGTCGCGGCGGCGGGTGGAAGAACCGCGGTGCCGACGGCAACCGTGAGATGCCGATGGTTGAGGACGTCGAATTCACGTCCTACTACGGTCGACCGATCGTCAAGGCTCCGCCGTGGGGCGATGAGATCGGGGCGTACCTGTTCCTCGGCGGTCTGGCAGGCGGTTCGTCCTTGTTGGGCTTCGGTGCGCAGCTGACCGATCGGCCCGGTCTGCGCATCGCCTCCCGGATGACTGCGATCGCCGCGACCGGCATCGGCGGTGCCGCTCTCGTGGCCGACCTCGGCCGGCCCGAACGGTTCCTCAACATGATGCGCGTGGTCAAAGTGTCGTCGCCGATGAGCTTGGGCACCTGGATCCTCTCGGGCTTCGGCGTCGGATCGGGTGTGACCTTCGCGATCGAACTCGACCGAATCACGGGTGAGAAGCTGCTGCCCCTGGGCCCGCTGCGCAAGGTGCTCCATGGCATGGAGACTCCTGCCGCAATCGAGTCCGCGTTCTTTGCCACCCCGCTGGCTGCCTATACCGCCGTGCTTTTGGGGGCGACGGCCGTTCCGACCTGGAACGCTGCTGGTCGCAATGGTCTGCCGTACGTGTTCGTGTCCTCGGCGTCGATGGCCGCCGGAGGTGTCGCGATGGCATTGGCACCGGTGGCCGAGACCGGACCGGCCAGGCTGCTCGCGCTCGCCGGGACCGCCGGTGAAGCCTATGCGATGTCGGCGATGAGGAAGCGCATGCACCCGGCTGAGGTCGATCCGATGGACGACGGCGAACCGGGACACAAGCTCCACCGGGCCGAGAAGCTGCTCATCGCCGGGGCCGTCGGTGCCGCCGCCGTCGAGGTGGGGGCACGTGTGTTCGCGAAGAAGCTGGCACGGGGTTCCGGTACGACTGGTGCTTCGGGTGTGGCTGGTGCAGTTGCCGAGGCTGTCGGAAGTGCAGGCTCTGCTGGAGTCGCCAAACGGAGCTGGAAGACGCGTGCCGTGCTGCGTGGGCTGTCAGTCGTCTCCGGTGCGGCTCTCGCTGCCGCCTCGGCGTACACGCGTTTCGGAGTGCTCGAGGCCGGCATCGAATCGACGAAGGACCCGCGTCACGTCGTCGAACCGCAGCGCGCTCGCCTCGAAGAACGTCGCGCAGCCGGCATCACCGACGACTCCATCACCACCGGCAGATAGGCGACCGGAGGCATCCCCCACGCTTAATGGCACATCCCTCATCGCAGCACGACGATCTGCGACCAACGGCGAAGGGCGTTCACAGAGTGGGAGGTGTTCCTGGCGGCGCCGATCTTCGGATTCTTCCACTGGCTCTTCCTCAGTGGTTTCCGGCGTTTCCGTGACGAGTACGTCACGCCGCGTTGAGTCTTTCGTCTGCTGGTCGATCCGAGTCGCGGTGCCGATTGACTCCCGCGCATGTCTTCTCCGTCACGGTTCGGGCTGGCACTCGGTGGGTGCTTTCGACTCCGTCGCCGGGCTCGGCGTGACTTCACTACTTGGCAGCGACGTGTCAGATTCCGAACCGTCATCCATGTGATCGGAGGGGAGCCTGACACCGCGCAGCCCGCGACTCACGAAGACGGCGATGACGACCCCGACGAGTACTGCTGCGGCGTAGACGGTCACTGTTGCCGAGGTCCAGGCGTCATGGATGCTGGTGAGCACCTGGTCTCCTGAGCCTCCGCCGCTCTCTGCTGCGATCGCCGCTGCCGCGCCGGGACTGTCGGCGGCCGCAGCCGACTCGTCGTCCGAGAGTCCGTCGGGTGCGGCAGACTGCAGGTTGACGCGGTACACGGCCGTTGACAGGCTGCCGAGGACCATAATGCCCAGAACGCTGCCCAGGCTCGCACTGATGTCCTGGAGCGCTGAAACGGGGCCGGTCTGCATCTTCGATACGGAGGTGATCACCAATTGTGCACCGAGAACCATCGGCGGGCTCGCTCCCAGGGCGGCGATCGTCATCCCCACGGCGAACAGCCAGGCGACCGGGTGGGCAATCACCGCGACCAGGACCACCAGGAGTCCCAATACTCCAGTGCCTGCCCCTACGGTCATCACCGTGGCCGGGGCGAATCTGACAGTCAGGGCGGGAGTCAGTGCAGTAGCGGCGATTGAGGCAGCCCCAGGAATCGCCAAGACCAGCCCGAGCCTGCTGGTCGACATGCCGACCACGATCTGCAGGTGTTGGATGAGGATGAAGTCCGCGGCCATGAAGGCCAGCGGCGAGAACAGGAAAAAGAGCATCAGGATGCGCAGCACACGAGAGGCAAACAGACTCAGATCCACCAAGGGATTGGAGATTCGACGCTGTCGGTCGACGAACCACCAGCCCAGCACGCCGCCGCCGGTGATTGAGAGCACATAGGCCACAGAGAAGCCTCGATCGGCGATCTCCTGGAGGCCGAAGACCATGAGCATCACTGCCGCCATCGAGGTCACGACGCTGATGATGTCGATCCGATCGGCAGTCCTTTCTGCCGCATCGGGGAAGAGCCAGAGACCGCCCAACACCGCTATGGCTGCGACGGGAACATTGATGAGGAACACTGAGCCCCACCAGAAGTGGTCGAGAAGCAGACCGGTCAACGGTGGGCCCAGTGCTGAACCGACTGGGAATGCCCCCATCACGACTGCGAAGCCGACACTGTGATGACGGGTGCTGGTGAACAGCCATCGCAGCATTGCGAAGGCGGCGGGACTTGCTGCTGCTGTCGCCGTACCGATCAGGATGCGCGCAACCAGAAAGGATTCGGAATCGGGCGCGAACGCCGCCAGTGCTGACCCGATCCCGTAGAGAGCCACAGCCAGCAGCAGCAACCTGCGCGGTCCGATTCGTCCGGTCAGCCAGCCCATCGTGATCAGTGTGCCGGCGGCGACGAGTTCTCCGATGTGCACGATCCACAGCAGTTGGGTCGCCGTCGGTTCGAGATCGGCGGCCACCGGGGGCACGGCTAAGAAGATCGCGGTGAAGTCGGTGGCCATCATGAACATGGGCAGTCCCAACAGCAGCAGGGCGGTCCACTGGCGCCATGTCGGGCGCTCGGTTTCACTCGGGGTCATGTCTGCTCAGCTCCTCAGGGTGGCTTTCCGGCGTCGCGGAACCCACCAGGTGTCATCTGGTCGTGGAATGAGAACGGGGGCATTGATCTCCGGTCGTGCGCCGTTGCCGTCCATCTGCGGATCGGATCGGGCGTTCGTCCGAGTCTCGACGACATCACGGACCTGTGGGCAGAGTCCGTGTGCGTCGGGGAGGAGGTCACCGCGGCTCATAAGCAGCTCCTGTTACGTGCTGTGCGCAGTGCGCGGGCCCACCAGATGAGTTGGTCGAAGAACTTCGTGGCGGCCTCGGTCATCGCCGAAGAATTAGTGGGGGAGCCGTGGTCGGTGAAGTTATCCCAGAAGTTGGGGAAGGTCAGCACATTGCGAATGGTCATGGTGTTCAGTTCCACGAAGACAGTGCGCAGCTGTTCGACGGCTTCGATCCCCCCCGGCGCGTCCTCCATAGGAGATGAACCCCACCGGCGTCGCGGCCCACTCCTCGTGAACCCAGTCGATGGCGTTCTTCAACGAGGCCGGATAACCGCGGTTGTAGACCGGCGTGACGATCACCACTGCGTCGGCGCTACCGATGCGGCGGGAGAACCCGGCCACTCTTTCCGGGCGGCGGGCCTCTTCGCCGGTCAGTACCACCGGCAGGTCCTCTTCTGCCAGGTCGAGTACATCCACGTCGACATCGGCGCGCCTCCGTGCTTGTCCGACCGCCCAGAATGCAGGCACGGGACCGAATCGGTCCTGTCGGACGCTCCCGATGATCACCAGCACTCGCACCGGACGTTGATCGTGGTCGTCTCTGTTCGGGGCTTTCACGAGTGAATCATGATTGGCTGTCGGTGCTGAGGGCGAGGTCATAACAGGCTCCTTCGCGTATTACATTACGTTACAAAGCGTAATGTAATAAGAATGTGGCACACAACCCCTCAATGGCAGCTGCAAGGAGACGCATCGTACGTGCATTGAATCGACGTCTTAGAATGTGATCATGACGGATTCAGTCGATTCGGCGGAAGCCCCGGCGAGGCAGGGGACCGGAGGTCGGCCTCGGAGCAGGGAGATCGACGATGCCCTGATCGCCGCCACATTGGGTATCCTCGACGAGGACGGGTATCCGGGCATCTCCCTGGAATCCGTTGCCCGACTCGCGGGGACGTCCCGACCGGCGATCTACCGCCGCTGGTCCGGGCGCGCTCCTCTGGTCCTGGCCGCGATTGCATCTCGGCTGGACGTTCCCACGCCTCCGGACACTGGGTGCACCTTGTGCGACATCGATGAGAGCTTCAATGTGTTCCTCGCTGCCTACCGGACCATTCACCCCGAAACCCTCAGTGCTCTTTATGCAGACTGCGCTCCGGTTCCCGAGCTCCGAGACCAGTACCTGACCACGATTATCGAACCAGCGCGTTCCGCAGTCGGGCAGACCCTGGATCGGGCTGTCGCTCGCGGTGCTCTGAGAGACACCATCGACCGCGATCTGCTGCTCGACGTCGTCGCATCCTTGGTGCACTACCGGGCGGTGTTCAGTCCTGAACACCTCGGTGATGCCGAGGCCGGACACGCGATCGAGGTGCTGCTCCAGGGGGCCGCCGTCGATTACCAGGCCCTGCTGGCACACAGCGAAACACTCGAACAAGAGGGCCTCAGGGGCACTCCCACGCACCGCCACTCAGCTGGGCTGTGACCCAGGCAGTACCGTGCTCCTCGTTCACGGAATCTCCGGCTTTGATGATCCGATGACGCTCAATCTGCGTGCACGAGAAATCGCTGAAGTCCAGATGGCTGTGGCCCCCATCGTCCGAATGGTCGTGCGGACTCGGCGGAAGAGGGGCACGAACTCACCGCACGTGCACGCCCGAGCCTGCGACGATCTCGCCGATGATCGGGTGACCGGGCAGTTCGCCGACGACGAGCAGCCCGCCCGAGGTCTGCGCATCGGCGAGAAGCAGCAGGTCGTCCTCGGTCACCGAATCATCCGCGGTCAGATGAGGCCGCACCCAGTCGAGGTTTCGTCTCGTCCCGCCGGACACGTACCCGGCCGTGATCGACTCATCGACACCGCCGAGGCGGGGCACCGCGGCCGCATCGATGACCGCTCCGACCCCGGAGGCCCGCGCCATCTTGAACAGGTGCCCGAGCAGACCGAAACCGGTGACGTCCGTGGCCGCTCGTACGCCTGCAGCCACGGCCGCACGTGAGGCCTCGGCGTTGAGAGCGGTCATTGTGGCGGTAGCCTCGTCGAAGGTCTCACCAGTGACTTTGTGTCGGTTGTTGAGGATGCCCACGCCGATCGGCTTGGTCAATGTCAGGGGCAGCCCCGCCTCGGCGGAATCATTGCGCATGAGTTCATCCGGGTGGGCCACACCGGTGACGGCCATCCCGTACTTCGGTTCGGGGTCGTCGATCGAATGCCCGCCGGCGACCGGGCAGTTCGCCTGCGCCGCGACGTCGAGTCCGCCGCGGAGGACCTCGGTGAGCAGCTCCATCGGCAGCTTCTCCCGCGGCCACCCGACGAGGTTGATCGCGGTGACCGGGGTCCCGCCCATCGCGTAGATGTCCGAGAGCGCATTGGCCGCGGCGATCCGTCCCCAGTCGTATGCGTCGTCGATGACGGGGGTGAAGAAGTCCGCGGTCGAGAGCACCGCAAGGTCGTCACGGACTCGCACCGCCGAGGCATCATCGCCGTCATCGAGGCCGACGAGAACATCTGGACCGGAATGACCGACCAGCCCGCGCACCGCGTCCTCGAGTTCACCCGGCGGGATCTTGCACGCACATCCTCCACCGTGGGCGAACGAGGTCAGACGGTCATGAATCTCAGCCATACCCGGAGACTAACACTCATGTGACAGGACCGTCACCAGGTCCGATGGGCGTCCACATCGCGACGAACGCCCCCTCCTCTGACCGCTGTGACCACCCGCCGTCCCACGATAGGATGACCGATGGAGGCGTCCGTGTCCTGGTGGGCGCCCTGGTCTTCAAAACCAGTGAGACCGAGTATCTCGGTCTGGCGGGTTCGATTCCCGTCCGCCTCCGCCAACCGTTTCGCGGTCCCGCCGACCAAGCGGCGCCGCCGTGACCCCGCACAGAGGAGGCCGCCCCATGGTCGAACCTGACCCGCGCCGGTCCATTCCGCGCACGGACCATCTCCTCGCCCTTCCCGAGGTCATCGCAGCAGGTGAGCGCCTCAACCAGGCGACCATCAAGTCCATCATCTCCGAGGTGCAGAACGCCGCCCGGGCCGGTGAGATCCCCGTCGCCGAGGTGGCCCCCGCCATCACCTCCAAGCTTGATTCCCGTTCGGCTTCCTCCCTGACCCCAGTGCTCAACGCCACTGGCATCCTCGTCCACACGAACCTCGGCCGGGCACCGCTCTCACCTGCGGCAACCCAGGCGATCACCGAAGCCGCCGGATATGTCGACGTCGAAATGGACCTCGGCACCGGCAAACGCAGCAAGCGGGGCACCGGAGCGAAAGCCGCCCTGCTGCAGGCGAGCCCGGCTGCCGAGGATGCTCTCGTGGTCAACAACGGTGCGGCCGCCCTGCTGCTGGCCGTCACTGCAATGCGCGGTCGCGGTACAGGTTCCGGCGAGATCATCATCAGCCGCGGCGAACTCATCGAAATCGGTGCCGGGTTCCGCCTCACCGACCTCATGACCACCACCGGCGTCAGCCTGCGCGAGGTCGGCACGACGAACCGCACCCACGTGGCCGACTACGCCGAGGCCATCAGCGACGACACGTCCTGCCTGCTCAAGGTGCACACGAGCAACTTCCGCGTCGAAGGATTCACCTCCTCCGTCGAGGTGGCCGACCTGCGCGGACTCGCCGACGAGCACAACCTGCCGCTCATCGTCGACCTCGGCTCCGGACTCTTCACTCCCGACCCTGCCCTGCCCGACGAACCCGACATCGACACCGCCCTGCGCGCCGGCGCCGACCTCGTCATCGTCTCCGGCGACAAGCTCTTGGGCGGACCGCAGGCCGGCCTCATCCTCGGCCGCACCGAAGCAGTGCAGACACTGGCCAAACACCCTCTGGCCAGAGCGCTGCGCACGGACAAACTGACCCTCGCCGCCCTCGAAGCCACGATCACGCACACGGCGAACCCGATCCACGACGCCCTCCACATCGACGCAGATCACCTGCGGAAACGCACTGAAACCCTCGCCGCGACGGTCGGTGCCACGATCGTCGACCACGACGGACGAGTCGGCGGCGGGGGAGCCCCCGGAGTGCCCCTGTCCGGCTGGGCGGTCGAACTGCCCGAAGCCTTCACCGAGCCGCTGCGCCGCGGCGATCCTGCGATCGTCGCCCGAGTCCACCAGGGACGATGCCTTATCGACCTGCGCTGCGTACCCGAAAGCGAAGACAACCGCATCGCTGCCGCCATCAAGCGAGTCCGTGCTGACAATGCCTGACACTTTCGTCATCGCCACCGCCGGACACGTCGACCACGGGAAGTCGACCCTGGTGAACGCCCTGACCGGGATGGAACCCGACCGATGGGCCGAAGAGAAGAAGCGCGGACTGACCATCGACCTCGGTTTCGCCTGGACCACCCTGCCCTCGGGCCGCGAGATCGCCTTCGTCGACGTGCCCGGGCACGAGAAGTTTCTCGCGAACATGCTCGCCGGGCTCGGCCCCGCCCCCATCGCCTGCTTCGTCATCGCCGCCGACAAGGGCTGGCAAGCCCAATCGACTGACCATCGCGACGCGATCAATGCGCTCGGCATCACCCACGACCTCGTCGTCATCACCCGGGCCGACCTCGCCCCTGACTCCGTCGAGACCACAAAGGCCCAGGTCAGAGCGCAGCTGCGTGGAACACCACTCGAAGCAGCACCGATCGTCACTGTCTCGGCCACGACCGGGGAAGGCCTGCCCGAACTCATCAGCGTCCTCGACGAGGTCACGGCTACGGCCGAGCCTCCGACCACCTCGGGGAGGGTGCGTTTGTGGGTCGACCGGGCCTTCACCATCAAGGGTGCCGGCACCGTCGTCACCGGGACCCTCACGGCAGGCACCCTGACCACGGGCGACAGTGTCGAGCTGCGCGGAGAGACCATCGACCGGACCGTGGGCGTACGGGGTCTGCAGTCCCGTAATTCCACCACTACCGAGGTGGTCCCGCAGGCCCGCGTGGCCGTCAACCTCCGCGACGTCCCCGCCGACGACCTCCACCGCGGCGACGCACTGCTCACGAGCGGGGCCTGGCCGATCGTCGACACGATCGACGTGCGCCGCACCATGGGCGAGGCCCTCGACTCCGGCATCCACGAACTCATGGCCCATATCGGCACCGCCGCCGTACCCGCACGATTGCGAGCCTTCGATGCCGACCACGCCCGGCTCACCCTCGACCGACCGCTTCCGCTGCAGGTCAGCGACCGGATTGTGCTCCGTGCCCCGGGCAGCCGCAACGTCTTCGCAGGCCTCCTCGTGCTCGACGTCGACCCGCCCGAACTGTCTCGGAGAGGTGACGGCGCCCGCCGCGCTCGGGAGCTCGCCGACCGTCCTGTGAAAGGCGATATCCTCGCCGAGGTGGCCCGCCGCGGAGCCGTCGAACGCACCGTCCTTACCCGGTTCGGTCTGCAGGTGCCCGTCGACGAATCCTTGCCTGCCGACGTTGAGGATGTGGGCGGCTGGTTCGTCCACTCGCCGAGGCTGACCGCTTGGGTCGAGTCGGCGAAATCACTGGTTAGCCGCGAGCTCGCCGCCTCGCCGATGGCCGCGGGAGTGCCGGTCAAGGCCGTTGCCGAATCACTGCGCCGGACCCCGGCCCCGAGCCGCAGACGGTCCGGCGCGACCAATCGCGATGATTCATCGAAGGGGAAGGTGCAGCCGACAGTGCCCCTGCCCGATGGCACGGGTGCCGCGATTCTCGCACTGTTGAACGTGATCATCTCCCGAGCCGGACTCGAGGCGTCGACGGAATGGTTCGCCCGCCCGGGCATACCGCGGGACTCGGTGCCGCCGAAGCCGGTATCGCCGAGATCGAGCGCCGACTCGCAGCCGACCCGTTCGCCGCACCAGAAGCCGATGATCTGCGAGAACTCGGCCTCGGAGCGCGGGAGCTCGCGGTCGCTGAGAAGGCGGGACGGATCCTGCGCCTCGGCGACGGAATCATCGTGGCTCCGCGCACCCCCGCGCAGGCGATGCGGATCCTCGCCGGTCTCGACCAGCCCTTCACCACAAGCCAGGCGAGGCAGGCGCTGGGGACGACCCGACGTGTCGTCATCCCCCTGCTCGAACACCTCGACGGCCGAGGCTGGACGCGCCGACTCGACACCACACACCGCGAAGTCGTGCGCTGAGAACGGTTACGGCATTACCGGACGGGTCGCCTCGATGACGGATCTATTCTCGGGTCGGTGGGCGGCCGCCTCGGCGAAACTCCGTGACCTGTATTACGATCAAGTCGGAATGATCGTTCGCGCCGATTCGGGCGCTTCCGTCGATGGTATGGGTGATAACTGACTGCGGTGATGGGGCCGCAGCGACGCCATTCATCGCCTCACAATCCCCATATCCGGGCGCGCTGCCCTGGTCGCAGCACTGACCGCCCACCAGAAATTCTCACCATTGACCGTCTCCGGTCGCGCAGATGCGATTCCGACCGGAGACCGCGAAGGAGCAACCATGTCGAACTATCGTGTTCAGAATCCCGCCACGGGCGAGGTCGTCGAGACCTTCCCCGAGGCAACGAATGCCGAGATCGAAGCCACCGTGACTGCCGCCCACTCCACGTACCTGACGTGGAAGGACACCGATATTCAGGAGCGGGCGTCGGTTGTGCGCAGGGCTGCGGAGATCTTCCATGAGCGCAAGGACGAACTCGCCAGGACCATTTCGGTGGAGATGGGCAAGTCGTATGCCGAGTCTGTTGACGAGGTCGAGTTCGCTGCCGACATCATCGACTACTACGGCGTCCACGGCCCCAGTCTGGCCACGGATTACCAGATCCCGTCGACCATCCCCGGCACTGCACGGATCGAATCCCTGCCGGTCGGTGCCCTGCTGGGTGTGATGCCGTGGAACTTCCCCTACTACCAGGTCGCCCGGTTCGCTGCCCCGAATCTCGTGTTGGGCAATACGATCATGCTCAAGCACGCCGACATCTGTGGGCGGTCGGCACTGTTGATCGAGGAGATCTTCCACGCCGCCGGTGTCCCTGCCGGCGGGTACTCGCACCTGTTCGCGGGCCATGATCAGATCGCTGCGATGATCGCTGACCCCAGGGTCCAGGGTGTGTCGTTGACCGGGTCGGAGCGGGCGGGTGCGATCATCGGTGCCCAGGCGGGTCAGAACCTGAAGAAGGCCGTGCTCGAGCTCGGTGGCATCGATCCGATGGTTGTTCTCGACGCCGACGATGTTGCGGTTGTGGCGCGTGAGGCGTGGGAGTTCCGGACGTATAACGCCGGACAAGTCTGCAACTCGAACAAACGCCTGATTGTCATGGACGACATCTATGACGACTTCGTTGCCGAACTCGTGCGATTGGGTACCGGACTCACTCCGGGGGATCCGATGAATCTGGGTGAGGGTGAGTATGTGCCGCTGTCGAGCCGTGACGCCGCGGAGACCGTTGATGCGCAGGTGAAGAAGGCCGTTGCTGAAGGCGCTCGGGTGCGTATCGGCGGTGAGCTGGGAGAGGGCCCGGCGGCGTATTATGCGCCGACGGTGCTCGTCGATGTGCCCAGGGATTCCGAGTCGTATGGTGAGGAGATCTTCGGCCCCGTGGCCACTGTCTTCAAGGTGTCCAGCGATGAGGAAGCGCTCGAGTTGGCGAACGATTGTGCTCTTGGTTTGGGTGGGTCGGTGTTCTCGACTGATGAGGGGCGTGCTGATCGTGTGGCGGCTCGTCTTGAGGTGGGGATGACGCATGTGAACACGATTGCTGCTGAGGCTGCTGAGCTGCCGTTCGGTGGGGTGAAGCGGTCTGGTTTCGGTCGTGAGATGGGTCCGATCGGGATGGGTGAGTTCGTGAATAAGCGCCTCCACTTCATCGCGAAATAAGGGAAGGGGGAACCGCCTCGGTGGAGCATCGGACGCTCAGCCCGAGCGGTTCACCGCCCGCAGGCGCGCAGCCGCCTCGGCGATGAATCCCACGATCTCCGGACTCGGCTCATCCTCGTCGAGCACACTGTCGGCTTTCGCATAGGCCGCATTGAGCTCGGCGAACCGTGTGGTCGAGCGGATGGTCATCGAGCGCCCGTCGGAGGGGTTGGTGCCGCGTTCTATCCACCCGTCCCTCTCGAGCCGGGAAAGCACCCCGGTCATCGTCGCTCTGCTCCAGCCGATTCGCTCGGCGACCTGTGAGGGCGTGCACGGTCCCTCGCGGTCGATGACATCGAGGATGTCGAGGTCGCGTGGTTGCAGGCCGACGGACCGGGCGACCCGGTCGTTGAGAATGACGAGTTCGATTCGGAATTCGCGAATCGCAACCCTGAGGCTCTGAGTCCCGGTCGTGTCGCCGTTCATTTCGCGCGGCGATCGGTTGCCGGAGCCATTGCCTGGTGGATGTGCTGCGGTTCCTCGAGTTCGGCGATCATAGCTGCGGCGAGGTCGGCACGGGACGTGAAGCCGCCGTCGAGGAAGTCGGGTGTGAGTCGGTACTGCGAGACCCGGTCGCGGTTGATGAGTCTGCCCGGTCGCATCACTGTCCAGTCGATGTCATCGCAGGTGTGGAGGAATTCCTCCATCGACCGCATGTCGGCGTAGAGGGTGCGACCGATGACGTTGCGGAGCAGGGGAAAGAGGACCAGGTCGCCGAAGATGTTGGTCCGCGGCGGCGGATAGGTCAGACCCGAACTCACCACGACGAGGCGCCGGCCGGCCGCGCGCTCTCGCAGACCCGAAACGATGTTCGAGGTTCCGGTTGAGTAGATGTCGATCGGCTTGCGTGTATACGCGGCTCCCAACGCCGACAGTGCAGCGTGCGCGCCGTCGAGCGCCTCGTCGACGCCGACGCCTGTGCAGGGATCGGCCAACACCTGCTCGAGATCGTCATGCCTAGGCAGCGGAAGGCGATCGGCCCGACGGCTCACCGCCCTCACCGAGTGCCCCGCGGCCAGGGCCTGTTTGCAGACGAGCAGACCGGTGGGTCCGCTTGCCCCGAATACCGTGATGTCCATGAGTTCCCCACCCCGAAGAGTCTGATCGCTCCGAATATAGTACGAGAACCGTATCAGTTTATCCGTGGGTTGCCCAGAGCCAGTGCGTCCTCGATCATGTCCTCCATCGCCGAGGCGGTCAGTCCTCGCCACTGTGCACGTGACGGTGCGGAGGGGATCCGCGCGCCCCGTACCTTGGCCAGGGCCACTTCGGTGATGGGGGCATGCTGAGGAAATGCGTCCAATGCGTGACGTCCGGCTTCGTCCTTGCCGATGATCTCCCCGGTACTGAGCGTGTGATGCATGCGCGCGGGACCGAGCACACACCACTCGACGGTGCTCGCGGTCAGCCCCCTCGGGGACGTCAGCAGTCGCCGCAGCACAGCCTTCGGATCTTGCGGCGGACGCTCGTGCAGCTGCGTTGCCAGCGGGATCCAATACTCCCGCAGATTCGTGCGGATCCACGGTCGAAGCTGATCCGGCTGCGCATCGAGATCCCATGCAGCGATCGGTCGTCCCCGCACCGTGATGCCGCTGTCGACGAGCTCCTTCCAGATCACTGGATTGACGTCGAACGCGCCGTGCGCATCGAAGATCTCACCCGTATGGGAGGCGATCGGACGGATCTCGGTGACGGGGCGACTGACCTCGGATTCGGCGATGAAGACGGTATTGCAGCACGCACTCACACCTCGCCCGCGCGTCGCCCCTACCGTCAGGCGGGGCACCTGCGAGAGGTGGAGCAGGCGCAGTCTCCGGATGAGATCCGGCCGCGTGCGCCAATCCTCGGCGATGACCGCGACGAGGTCGATGTCGCTGCGCCCCGGACGATAAGCGCCAAGCGCGATGGACCCGGTAACCCCGCAGGCGATGATGCCGCCGGGCAGGATCCGATCGGCAATACGCAGGTAGGACCTGATGGCCTGCGCGGCGTCGACTGGCAGCTTTGCGGTCATGGAAACAGCGTAGCCCCGGCTCCATCCGGTATCCGTTCAGGGAACGCTGAGGACAGGGAAACCTGCAGTTCAAAGCGAGTTGAAATCCCATTGCCTCTCCATTGACGGTCTGTTTGTTGAGCACGCTCTTCCGATCCGACAGCCTGGATTGCGGGCACGAGATCAGGGTCACGTTGAACTCGGTGGGAGGAAGCCGAGAGGACCCGACGCCCGACACAACTGGAAAGTGGGAACTGATGAAACTCGTACGCAAGTTCGCGGTGACAGCCCTTTCCGCGGCTGTTATCGCCGGCGGTGTCTCCATGGCGACCGCTGCGTCTGCAGAGCCGGCCCCCGTCTCCAAGGAGGCCGCTCCGTTCACCAGCAAGGCCCTCGACGGCGGCAAGGTCCCGAGCACCCAGGACGCCACGCAGCTCACTCAGGAGCAGATCGACAATGCTCGCACGATCATCGCTGTCGGCAAGGGTGCAGAACTGTCGGCACAGGCGCAGAAGATCGCCGTGATGACGGCCCTGCAGGAGTCGAGTCTCATCAACGTCGACGGGGGTGACCGCGACTCCGCCGGTCTGTTCCAACAGCGTCCCTCCATGGGGTGGGGCACTCTGGCTCAGGTGACCGACCCGATCTACTCGTCGAAGTCGTTCGACGGAGTCAACCCCGAGGGCGCGAACCGCGGCCTCATCCAGGTCCCGGGGTGGGAGACGCTGTCCCTGGGAGCCGCCGCACAGGCAGTGCAGGGTTCCGCGTTCCCCGACGAATACGACAAGTGGGAGCCCCTGGCGACCGAGCTCGTCGAGGGCAACCAGGACGTCGACCCGATCAGCTGATACGCCCCAAAGCCGTACTCCGGCCGTGCCCCGAAACCGAATGTTCCGACGTCACAAGTGCACATACGAGAAGCATCAGGAGAGAAGATGACAATTTCGCGCACACTCACGGCCACCGTTCTCACCGCGGGAATCCTCGCCGGAGGAACCATGATGACCACCGCACCGGCACAGGCCGACCAGACACCCGCCGCTCAGTCCTCCACTGCACAGTCCTCGGCTGCACAGGCAGAATCCGGCAGAACCGCCTCGGCGCAGTCAGATGACCGCCGCGACGAGATCATCAGTCGCGCCCAGACCTGGGTCGACCAGGGAGTGCCCTACAACTGGGACGCCACCCATCCGGATCCACAGGGCAAGCAGCACCGGATGGACTGCTCGGGTTTCGTTTCGATGGCCTGGGGACTCGATGACAGCCTCAACACCGTGACTCTGCCCGATGTCTCCCACAAGATCGACAAGGACGAACTGAAGCCCGGCGACGTCCTGATGAAGGGAGGCCCCGGCACCGAGGGCGCCAACGGCCATGTGGTCATCTTCAACGGCTGGGCCAATGACGACAAGACCGCCTACCACGCCCTCGAGGAGAACGGTTCGCTCGGCTCGGTCGCCCACGAAGTCTCCTACCCCTATGACCAGGACGACAGCTTCGTCCCCTACCGCCTGAACGGTCTGTGATCTGATCGGTTCGTGATCAGGCATTGAACTGCGGGCAGCGTTCCGCGCTCGAGCACCGATTCGTCGCCGCGTCCCACTCAGGGGCGCGGCGACGATGCCTGCGCCGAGGATGTCAGACCGGAGGGACGGGATCGATGAGGCCCAGGTCACGTCCGGCTCCTGACATTTCCCTGGCCCACGCCTGCGAACAGCCCGACGAACCGATCGAGACCCCGGTCACGGGCATGTGAGAGCACCGCTGGTGACCGCAGGACGTTCAGCGAACTCTGACCGCATGCACACGGACCCATGACGATTCGTTGTGGCGAGAATAAGTCACCTCGAAGTCTCTCTGCATTGAACAGCGCCGATCGGTCCGTCAGTGTTGTGTGGGGCGATTCCACGGCACCTTCTGCTTTGGTGTTTCTGTGCCGACCACAGACCAAATGCCGCAGAACAAACGACGTGTGCCGCGCACCAGGAATCGCCGACCGGGTCGATGACCCGATCAAGAGAAAGTGAGAACAGATGAAACGTGCGCGCACTCTTGCGGTGACTGCACTGTCCGCCGCCGTCCTCGCCGGGGGAGTCACCATGGCAACGGCGACCTCGGCTGCGGCCGGCCCGATCTCCGGAGGCGTCAGCCAGGAGGGTGAAGCAGCCCAGTCCGACGCCGGCTCGACCGGAGGAATCGACGACCCCGATGAGCTGAGCGAGGAGCAGATCGACAATGCGCGCACGATCATCGGCGTCGGCAAGGGCGCGGATCTCTCCGAACAGGCGCAGAAGATCGCAGTGATGACCGCACTGCAGGAATCCAGCCTCAACGACCTCGACGGCGGAGACCGAGATTCAGCCGGTGCCTTCCAGCAGCGTCCCTCGATGAACTGGGGATCGGTCGACGAAGTCACTGACACCGTGTACGCATCGAAAGCCTTCTACGGAGTCGACTCCGGAACCGACAATCCAGGGCTGACCCAGATCGACAACTGGGAGAGCATCGACCCCGGTGACGCCGCACAGGAAGTGCAGCATTCGGGCTACCCCGACGCCTACGACAAGTGGGAGCCGCTGGCCGAGAAGCTCGTCGACGACAACCAGGACGTCGACGCCATCGACTGACTCCGACCGTCAGGCCAGGGCGCCGGCGGCGAGCCGGCGAACCACCTCGGTGAGGTGATGGAGACCCGAGACGAGATCTTCGTCCTTCGTGAATTCCTGCAGGCTGTGCGAGACCCCGTCGACGCTGGGAATGAAGAGCATGACGGTGGGCACCTCGTCCTTCATATTCGTCGAATCATGTCCGGCCACGGTCATCACCTTCGCCGAGGTGAGTCCCAGATCATTCGCAGCCGACCGTGCCAGCTCGACCCCGTCCTCGGAGTACGGGTTCTGATCCCAGCTGTGTTCGGCGACGATCTCGATCTCCACCCGGTCGTCCTCGCTGACCTGGGCGATCGTGGACATGAGCTTCTCATGGGCGGAGGCGATCACCTCGGCGCTGGGGGAGCGCAGATCGAGCAGCAGGCTGACCTCGCTGGCGACGACGACCGGAGAATTCGGGTACACCGTGAGCTGCCCGCATGCGGTGTGCAGAGCACCAGGCTCGAAGTCGTCGACGAGTTCACGTGCAGCCACGACCAGACGCGCCGCACCGAGCAGAGCATCCTGCCGATCGGCCATGAGAGTCGACCCGCTGTGCGCTTGAGCACCGGTGACCTTGAACTCGTACTTGTGGGCCGCCCACGTGGCGTTGACCAGGCCGATCGTCACCCCGTCCTCTTCCATGCTCCGACCCTGCTGGACATGGATCTCCGCATACGAGGCGATCTCGGGAACGGTGAAGTCCCCGCGCTCACCGATCGCATCGAGCGCCTCGGCGACGGTGGTCCCGGCAGCATCACGGGTGGTCAGGGCCGCTTCGAGCTCGGCCTTGCCGGTGAAGACATTGGACCCCATCATCGACGGCTTGAACCGGGATCCCTCCTCGTTGAACCAATTGACCACGGCGAGGTTGAACTTCGCCTTCGACGGGTCCGCCCGCAGCTCATCGGCGACGGCGAAGCACGCATGTGCCGAGGACATCACCCCATAGGCGCCGTCGAAGCGCCCGGCCGTCGGCTGGGAATCCATATGCGAACCCGTGAGCACGTACGGGGCGCCGGGAACGAGCTCGAGGAGTCCGAACTGGTTGCCGATCGCGTCCCGGTGGACGCTGAAACCGTGCTTGACCAGCAGGTCTTCGAACCATTTCCGCTGCTGACCATCGGCGGCGCTCGCCGCCTGTCGGTCGACCCCGTTCGTGCCCTCGACGGCTCCGAAACGCGAATGCACGGCCCAATCGGCGAGGAACTCGGCTTCGCGATCGGCGCTGATCAGAGAGGGTGAAACGGTCATAGCGGGTCCTTTCGAGACGGGTGATCGCCGCACAGGGATCAGGAGGTTTCGTCGGCGGCGGGTGGCATCGTCGCCGGATCGATGAGCACATGGATGAGCGCGGGCCCGTCGTGGGCAAGCGCTCTGTCGAGCGCCGGCCCGAATTCCTCCGTCGTTTCGACGCGCTCCCCGTGCCCGGTCAGCCCGGACTTGGACGAGCCGGTGCCGGTCGAGGACGCATCGCTCGCCGAGGCCGCGCCGGAGCTGCTGAGATCGAATGCCGACATCCACGCGGCGAAGTTCGGGTTGACCATCCGCGTGCCCGAGGGCCGCCCTGGATAGTGATTCTCCTGGTGAGACACGATCGTGCCGTACACGCCGTTGTCGATGACGATGATCAGCGGTGATCCGCTGTGGGCGAAGGCCGTGGCGATCTCCTGGCCGTTCATGAGGAAGTCCCCATCGCCGCAGATCGCGACCGCGCGCCGCTCCGGGTACGCCAGAGAAGCCGCGACTGCCGCGGGAACGGCGAGACCCATCGCCCCGTTGCGGGCTCCGACGAGACTGGCCGGACGTTCATGCCGGATGAACCGGTGCCCCCAGATCGTGGCATTGCCCGCCCCGTAGGTGAGGATCGCATCCCCGCCGAGGCGGTCATCGAGAATCCCGAACGCCACCCCGAGATCGACCCCGGCACGGTCCGCGTTCTCCGGTACCGCCTCGGCGTCGGGGCGATGAGCGGCGAACCGGAACTGCACGTCCGCGCGCCCCTGCATCCACTCGTCCGTTCGGGTTCCGCGCAGCTGGATCGCATCCCGAGCCGCGCCGGCTTCGGTCCTGGTCAAGGCTCGAGTGAAGGAGTCCGGGGAGGCGATGATGTGCTCGTCGATGCGCCCTGCGTGCTGGGCGGCCTCCATGTCGAGGGAGACGAGCACGGTCTCGGCGTCGAAGCCGATCGTGTACCCGTCGCTTAAGACATCGGAGCGGGTGCAGCCGACGAAGACGATGAGGTCCGCCGCGGCGAATCCGGCCGCCACCGCATCGGCGCGACCGTAGCCGAGCCACCCCGCCCACGCCGGCGAGGAATGCGGAATCGCATCGTAGGCGCGCCAATCGCAGAAGATCGGCACCCCTGCCGAGGCGGCCTGACCTGCCAGCTCGGCTCCGCAGCCGTTGTGCCACCCATCCCCGCCGAGGACGAACGCGGGACGCTTCGCGGCCGCGATCCGGGAAGCCAGCCCATCGATGACGGCGGGTGCGGGGGTCGGTGGGGCCACCTCGGCGAGGGTCGGGGTGGGAGCCTCGGTGAGCCGGACGAGGACATCCTCGGGCAGGCCGACGACGACGGGGCCGGGGCGACCGGATGCGGCGATGCGCAGCGCATCGGCGGTGATCTCACCCGCGCGGTCCGCATCATCGATGGTGAGCACGCGCTTCGCCGTCGAGGAGAACCACTCGGACAGGCTGAACTCCTGGAAGGATTCGCGGGACCGGTCATTGAGCGGGACGAGGCCGACGAAGAGGACGAGCGCGGTTGCGTCCTGCCAGGCGGTGTGGACAGAGATCATCGCATTCGCCGCCCCTGGACCGCGGGTGACCATGGCGATTCCGGGGCGGCCGGTCAGCCGGGATTCGGCCAGCGCCATGAACCCGGCACCGCCCTCCTGGCGGCACACGACGGTCTCGATGTTCGCGTCGTACAGTCCGTCGAGGACGTCGAGGTAGGACTCGCCGGGGACCGCGTAGACGCGTTCGATGCCTGACTTCTCCAGGGTGTCGACGATGAGGTGGCCGGCGGAACGCGACATGGTGGGGGGTGTCCTTTCGACGATCGAACGGTGTGAGGTCCGGGAGGCCCGTCTCGGTGCTGTGCTCAGCGCTGAGTGCGGCTCTGGGGGCCGGGCTCTCAGTGTTTGAAGCCGGGCAGGTCGACGCTCAAGCGGGGAGCGACGTAACCGGCGAAAGCCGTGAACAGGGAGAGGAAGACGAGCATCGCGGCGGCCGGCCACCAGTGGTCGCCGGCGGAGGCGACGAAGCTCGTGGCCAGCAGCGGAATGAACCCGGAGAGCATGCCTGCGGCATTCTGCGCCATGCCCACACCCGTGTAGCGGGTCGTCGCGGGGAACAGCCCGGTGAGCACTGTGCCCGATGCCGCGTAGGGCAGGGACAGAGTGGACACGGCCAGGGTCATGGCGATGACGACGAGGACCGGAACCCCGGACTCGAACATGAAGAACGCGGGAACCGCGACGACCGCCGAGGCGACTCCGCCCCAGAGGATGACCTTCGAAGCTCCGAACTTCGTACCCAGGGCACCGCCCCAGAGGAGGGCGCCGATTTCGACGGCGGCGGCGACCATGCTGCCGAGCAGGAGGAGCGAATCGTCGTAGCCGAGGACGTTGACGCCGTACCAGACGCAGAAAGCGGTGACGAGGTAGAAGCCGCCGACGCCGAGGAGAGCCGCGGCCATGCCGATGATGATCTGCTTCCACGAATCACGGAAGGTGGTGCGGATGGGGCTCTTCTCGACCTCGCCGGACTCTTCGAGCTGACGGAAGACGGGGGACTCCTCGAGACGGGCGCGCAGGTAGACGGCGACGACGAGCAGCGGCAGAGCGATGAGGAACGGGATCCTCCAGCCGAATGAGTCGAAGCTGTCCTGCGAGAACACCAGGGTCATGACGAAGAAGCCGCCGGAGGACAGGATCGTGCCGATCGGGGAGCCGATCTGCGGGATCGCCGCGTAGCGGGCGCGCAGGTGGAGCGGGGCGTTCTCGACGACGAGGGTCATCGCGCCCGACCACTCGCCGCCGACGAAGAGTCCCTGGAGGATGCGCAGGAGCACGAGCAGGGCGGGAGCGGCGAAGCCGATCGCCGCATAGGTCGGCAGGAGGCCGATGAGGCCGGTGACGATGCCGATGCCGATGATCGTGATGAGCAGGACCTTGCGCCGACCGATCTTGTCGCCCATGCGGCCGAAGATCAGACCGCCGATGGGACGAGCTGCCAGTCCGACACCGAAGGTGGCGAAGGAGGCCATGGCGGCGGCCGTGGCGTTCTCGCTCGTGAAGTACTGGACGTTGAAGACCAGGGCGGCCGCTGCCGAGAAGAGGAAGAAGTCGTACCACTCGAGGGCGGTGCCGATCAGGGCGCCGGCGGCGACCTTGTTCGCGTCCTTGACGCTCAATTCCGTGGTGGCGTTGAGCTCGGCGGACGCCGTGGTGTTCTGCTCGCTCATAGTGTGCTCCGTTGAGGATCGGGACGCGGTCCGCGGCTCCGCCGGTCGGCGGCTGGGCCGGTCGGCGGCTGGGCCGGTCGGCCCATACGGGTCCGGTGTCGGTCGAGTCGTTCGGACCGGTCGCATTCGGTGGTGTGTGACCGGCAGATATCGACCTTACCGAGTGTCGTACGTCTCTTTCCAGACACATTTGTCGCCGAATAGGACAGCAGGATTGTGCATCTGCACATATTGTGGGGTGATGACTGCCTATCGTGACCGCCGACTCCGCGATCGTCCGCTTCCGGGAGACGCGGCCCGATGGCTCGAGCTCCTCGATGCCCTCGACCTCGACGAGCTGACCGATCGCTTCATGGCCCGTGTCGTCCGCGTTCCCGGCTATGATCCCGCGCCGATCCCGGTCTCGGAACTTCGTCGGACCGGGCGTGATTCGTTCCGTACCCTCATCGAAGGACTGCGCGCAGGAGGATTCGACGGGCCTGTGACTGTCTCGACGGAGGTCGGGGTCTCCCGGGCCCGGGCCGGCATCCCGCTCGAGGCGCTGATGACGGCGATCCGCCTCGACTTCAGCGTGCTCTGGGAGGTGCTCACTCGGGTGGCGACCCAGGACGATGCGGAGTTGGTCATCCGCCACACGGGCATCGTGCTGTCCACGGTCGACGAATACGTCTCCCAGGTCCAACAGGCCTACACGGCCGAGCTCGCGCGGATGCGGGCCGAGGAGTACTCGGTGCACGCCGGCCTCATCGCCAGTCTGTTCGAGGATCCGGACCCGACCGGCGAACGACTGTCGACGATCGCGACCGGGCTCGGTCTCGACGTCGACTGCCCGCTGCTCGTCATCGCTGCCACCGGGGACGATGTCCGGGCCCTGCGGGTGATCATCTCCGATCATGTCCGCGCGGGCGGAACCATGTTCGCGCACCACCTCGGCGAGGTTCTCATCGCCTTCACGCAGGCTCCAGACGGCGCGGGCCATGTTTCCGATCCCGGCGGGGGCGGAGTCGGTCATTCGCTGGGGGCGCTCGCCGGCAAGATCGCCGAGGCGAGGGTGGGGTACGTCCGCGCCGAAGGAATCGGGGCCCTGCGGCGGTCGGCGTTGACCGCGCGTGACCTCGCCGACGTCATCGCCGCTGATGAGACGTCTGCGATGACGTGGCGCAGCGGGTGGGCGCGGTTGGCCGCCCGGTCACTCAATGCCGCGGGCAACCCGATCCTCTCCGATGTCGAGTCCGCGCTTGCCGCCTGCGGTCCGGTCGAGCGAGAGCGCCTCATCGAGGCGGTGCAGGTCTATCTGGCGACGGGGAGCATCGGCGCGTCGGCCGAGCGGCTGTTCTGCCACCGCAACACTGTGGCCAATCGTCTGCGCCGTTTCGCCGACCTCACCGGCGTCGACCCGATGATCCCCGCCGAGGCGGCCCGCCTCGTCGTCGGTTGGGCGTGAGCTGCCGGGCGGGTTGCGGATTCCGGTGCAACAACTGCTTCAAAGTGTGTTTGCGCAGCATTTGCGTGGGGCATCTGCACGTTGAACCCGCGGGTGTGCCCGCGTTCGCAGATTCGACGTCGCGAGGGGGTGTGAGCGAGGGCGTCTGACCGCAGACCAGCGCTCAGCTAGCTCTACGGCAGTCCGGTATAGCTCTGCCCGTGCGGTCCAGTCAGAGCGACAGCTCGGCCGTCGACGCTGAGGACGAATCGCCCATCGGCTTCGACCCCGAGCGTCTCGAGCTGCGCAGGAGTGTCAGGCAGGACGCCCGCTCCCTCGTTGCTGATCCACACGACGTCATCACGCGATCGCATGAGCGAAGCGAAGCAGGCACGCACCTCGGCGTCGACATAGGCCAGCACCGCGCTGTGGAAGACGACCGGCTGGGTCCCGGCGGGCACCTCGGCAAGCAGGGATTCGACGGTGTCGAGCAGGTCGCCGCGGACGAGATGCGGGGGATCGGCGGCCGCGATCGAGGCAGCGGCGAGGAGGCGCTCCCGCCTCGCCTCATGTTCGGGCCAGATCAGCGACGTCAGCCATTCCCGCTGGTCAACATCGGTGATATCAAGGGGATTGAGATCGATTCCGGCGCGCCACGCGACTTCGGGGAGGCGCTCTGGCACCGAGATATTCGTCAGTTCGCAGTCGAGCACGACCGCGCTCGGACCATCCGCAGGGTCGAGCGTCGTCGACTGCGCGAACTCCGCGCCGACCGCCCCGGTGACGGTGAATCGGTAGCTGTATCGGTCGGGATAGAGGCAGAGCCCCGCCGAGGCGCCGACCTCCATGAGCGCGAGCGGGCCGGGAATCCGTGCGAGCGCGGGGAGCAGCGTCGCACAGCGACCGGCCTCGTTCGTCTGTGTCGACCGGGCAAGCATGAGCTCCCGAACGTCGTTCCAATGCCTGAGCAGCCATGCGCGCAGGTCAGCATAGGTGCCCTCACCGGCGCCGAGGTGGCGGGCCGCGGCGAAGAGAAGGTTGGCTTGGCGCTTCGGTCGGGGAAGCTCGAGCAACAGGGCGATGACCTCGTCATCGGCGGCCACGCCTTCAGCCCAAGCGGTATAGATCGGGGAGGTTCCGGACGCCTCGAGGCGGGCGAACTTGCCGTAGTAGTCGCGCAGAGTCTCGGCTTCGAGCTCGGTCATCGGCTGCATCGGTTTCCCTTCGTCGGCGTGGTCTCATCGTAGCCGCGTCCCGGTATTCGGTACTTTCGCCGCGAACTCTAGGCGAGACCGAGCCGCTGTCGTAATGTGTTGCCGTGATGCGCTGGCCGCCGCCCCAACGCGCCCGATAACGCACCCGCACCGAACCGCCGACGCGGCACGAGTTCGAGCCATCACCGTGGCCCGACCTGATCGAAGGAGATCGCATGTCATCCGAGGTGAGCCCGCCGACCAGCGGACAGACCCCCGCCGATTCGGCACTGGAGAAGAGGACCCTCCGCAAGGTCCTCATGCGCCTCATCCCGTTCGTCATCGCGATGTACTTCATCAACTACCTCGACCGGACGAACATCGGCATCGCGGGGCCGGGCGGGATGAACGAAGACCTCGCGATGAACGCGACGCAGTTCGGGTTCGCCGCAGGCATCTTCTTCTTCGGCTACCTCATCCTCGAGGTGCCCTCGAACCTCGCTCTGCACAAGTTCGGCGCACGCATCTGGCTCGCCCGCATCCTCATCAGCTGGGGCATCGTCGCGGCGGCCATGGCCTTCGTGCCCAACCACGGGTGGCTCTACGTCCTGCGGTTCCTCCTCGGCGTCGCCGAGGCGGGATTCTTCCCCGGCATCATCCTCTACCTCACATACTGGTTCCCGACCTCGATGCGCGCCCGGGCCACGGCCCTGTTCATGCTCGCCATCCCGCTCTCCAGCGTCGTCGGGTCGCCCCTGTCGTCGTGGCTGATCTCCAGCGGCAACGCGATCTTCGAGAACTTCGCCGGCTGGCGCTTCATGTTCATCATCGAAGGTGTGCCCGCGATTCTGCTCGGCATCATGTGCATCTTCTACCTCACCGACCGTCCGCGCGATGCGAAGTGGCTGAGCGCCGAAGAGCGCAACTGGCTGCAGGCGACGATGGACGCCGAGGAGAGGAGCAAGGAAGAGACCTTCCACTACCCGGTCCGCCGCTCGCTGCTGCAGCCGCGCGTGTGGGCCCTGTCCTTCGTCTACTTCGGCATGGTCTACGGCCTCTACGCCATGAGCTTCTTCCTCCCCACGATCATCGCCGGCTTCCAGGAGTCCTTCGGCGTCGAATACTCGATCGTCGAGATCGGCCTCATCACGGCCATCCCCTACATCTTCGGCGCCTTGGCCATGTACTTCTGGTCCCGCCACGGCGACCGCACCGGCGAACGAGTCTGGCATGTCGCCCTGCCGCTGTTCATCGGCGGAGTGGCGATCCCGATCGCCCTCTACCTGTCCTCGCCGTTCACGACGATGATCGCCGTGACGATCACCTGCATGGCCATCTGCGCGGCCCTGCCGACCTTCTGGCCGCTGCCGCAGACCTTCCTCGCCGGAGCCGGCGCCGCAGCGGGACTCGCGCTCATCAACTCGCTCGGCAACTCCGCGGGCTTCTTCGCCCCCTACATCACCGGCTGGCTGGCCGATCTTACCGGCACTCAGAATGCGGGCATGTGGGTCGTCGGCGCAGCCATGGTCGCCGCCGGCATCGTCACCCTCATCCTCAGGGCCGCTCCCGCACCGGATAACCTGGACGCAAAGCTGAAGTGACGGTCCTCGCGGTACCACACCTCGCCGAGGCGGCCGACCGTTCCGTACTCGCCCGCCGTCCGCCTTCGCCCCACCGATCCGAGGAGCACAATTGACGACCCCGACGTCCACCGCACCCGACTTCCCCGCCCTCGACCCGGCGGCACTCGAGGATCTCGTCGCACGGCTGAGCGACGGAGCGCTGACGACGGATCCCGACGTCATCGACGCCCACTCCAGCGACGAAGCCCTGTTCTGCCCGCGTGAAGGGGCGATCGCCCTGGTCAGGGCCGCCTCGGCGGAAGACGTCCAAGAGGTCATGCGGTTCGCCAGCGCACATCGGGTGCCGGTCGTCCCGCAGGGGGCTCGGTCCGGGATCTCGGGCGGCGCGAACGCCTCACCAGGGGCGATCCTGCTCAACGTGTCGAAGATGAAGGACGTCGTGGCAGTCAACGAGGCTGAACGCCTCGTCACCGTCCAGCCGGGCATCATCAACCAGGATCTCAAGGACCACCTCGCACCGTTCGGACTGTCCTACCCGCCGGATCCGGGGTCGGTGGCCCTGTCCTCGATCGGCGGAAACATCGCGACGAACGCCGGCGGACTCTGCTGCGTTAAATATGGTGTGACCAGGGATTATGTCCGCTCACTCAAGGTCGTTCTGGCCGACGGGTCCATCACCACGCTCGGCCCGCAGACGGCCAAGGGTGTGGCCGGGCTCGATATGCGTCACCTCTTCATCGGCTCCGAAGGCACCCTGGGCATCGTCGTCGAGGCGACGCTGCGCCTCGTGCCCGCCCTGCCCGAGCCGTTCACCGCGATCGCGACCTTCCCGGATGAGCGCAGCGGACTGCAGACCGTCGCCGACTTCATGGCCGACGGCGGGGTGCCGAGCCTGTTCGAATTCCTCGACGGGGCAAGCCTGCGCATGCTCAACGACTACGGCGACTTCGGCCTCGACGGTGACGCCGGTTCGATGCTCATCATGCAGGTCGACGACAACCCGACCGATGCGGAAGCTGCAATGTCGGCCTTCACCGAGGTGGCCCAGCGCTGCGGTGCCCTCGACGTCGCGTACTCCGACGACCCGAGCGACTCCGCGGCACTCATCGCCGCGCGCGGATGATCCAACCGGCCTACGAGAAGTTCGCCACCGCCCACGGTGGCGGTCAGCTGCTCGACGATGTGTGCCTGCCGCGGACCGCCGTGCCCGAGTTCTGCGACCGGCTGGCCGAGCTGCGGGCCTCCTCCAGGCTCGAGATCGCCCTCGTTGCCCACGCCGGTGACGGCAATATGCACCCGTCGGTGTTCTTCGATTCCTCGGACGCGGTCGAGACGGGGAGGGCCGAGGACGTGTTCGCAGAGATCATGCGCGTGGGCCTCGAACTCGGCGGCACGATCACCGGCGAACACGGGGTCGGGTTCCTCAAGCGGGCCTGGCTGCCGAAGGAACTCGACGAAGGGTCACGACGGATCCAGATGGCTGTCAAGAACGCGCTCGACCCGCTGGGCATCCTCAACCCCGGCAAGATGCTCGCCGAGATCTGAGGGCAGCCGGGCCGCCGTCGTAGGGCGCATGTGCCGGCTCGCGTCCCAAAAGCGGAGGGGCTCGGCCGTCTGGCCCCTCGTCAGCTGGTGGCGAGTTCGCACAAGGCTGTGACCGCATCCTCGATGAGGTCCTGCTGCGGGTGGCCCGGATCGCTGATCGCGTGGATGAAGCGGATCGGTTCGGGCGCTGCCAGCGGGATGATGGCCACCCCGGGTGGCAGGGGTTCGACACCGAGCCGAGGCAGCAGAGTCAGACCCAGGCCCCGACTGACCATGTGCAGGGCCGTGACGAAGCTGTGCGCTTCGTGTTTGAAGTGCACTCGCACTCCGCGCGGGAGCAGGCGTCGAAGAGAATCGTCCGGCACGGGCCGTCCCCGGTGTCATTGTCGATCCAGGGGAATCTCTCCAGCTCACTGAGGCTCACCCCCGCACGATCGGCCAGCGGATGGTCATCCGGCACCGCGACCACATACGGATCCTCGGTGAGGAAGTGCCCCTTCACCTGCGGTGGAAACTCGGGGTTCTTCGATTCCGAGATGATCACCTGCAGATCGGAGTGGAACTCGTTCCACGGCCCCTCGGCCAGATTGAGCTGCACCGTGACGTCGGGGTGGCGGTTCTCGAGATAGGCGACGAGTTCCGGCAGCCACCGAGTCCCCGCCGTCGCGAAATACCCGATCGACAGGCGTCCGATTCGATTCTCATGCAGCTCCGAGATGCGCTGCCCGAGGCGCCCGGAACTCTCGAGCACGGAGTCCACGTCGGACATGATCGCCGCACCGGTATCGGTCAGACACAGCCCGCGTCCCTGCCGCTGGAAGAGCGTCAGCCCCGTCTCCTGTTCGAGGAGTTTGAGGTGATGGCTGACTGCGGACGGGGAGAGGTCGAGATGCTGCGCTGCGGAACGGACTGACCCGGTGAGTGCGACCGATTTGAACGATTTCAGATGCGCGACGTTGTACACAGTTGAACCGTACGCATATCACGTACAGTCGTGCAATAGTGTGCGCTTTTCTTTCATCGTGAAGAGACGAATAATCATCCTTATGAACAGATCAGCGCTCAGTACTCCAGTCGCGAGTCCCAGTCCCCGACAGATGACGGCTCCCCGCATCCTCCCGTGGATCGCTGCCCTGCTCACCATGACCTTCTGGGCGTCATCCTTCGTCGTCATCCGCGATGCCGGCGAAGCGTTCTCGCCCGGTCCGATGGCGCTGCTGCGGGGCGCGGCCGCAGCCGTGGTGCTCTCCGTCTGGATGCTCTTCCGCCGCCCGAGGTTCCCCTCCGGCAAGGTCGTCTGGCTGATCCTCGCCCTCTGGGGCATCGCCTGGTTCTCCGCCTACGTCGTCGTCCTCAACGCCGCAGAGCGGTCGATCGATGCCGGAACCGCCTCGATGATCGTCAATATCGCACCGCTCATCATCGCCGTCTTCGCCGGCCTCGTCTTCGGAGAGGGGCTGCCGAAGCGTCTGCTCATCGGCATCTTCGTCTCCCTGCTCGGCATCGGGATGATCACGGCAGCCAGCTTCACCGGCTTCTTCACGGTCGGCGGTCTGATCCTCAGCCTCGTTGCCGCGGTGCTCTACGCAGCCTGCGTGCTGCTGCAGAAGCACTTCCTGTCCGGGGAGGACTCGGTGACCGTCACCTGGATGGGAATCCTCATCGGTGCACTCGTCAGTCTCGTCTTCGCCCCCGGCCTCATCGACGAGGTGGCCGCGGCACCCATCGAGATGACGCTTCAGGTCGTCTACCTGGGCGTCGTTCCGACCGCTATCGCCTTCAATCTCTGGGGATATGCGCTGAAGTTCCTGCCGGCGGGACTGCTCAGTTCGTCGAGCCTCCTCGTCCCCGCCATCGTCGTGGTGATGGCCTGGCTCGTTCTCGGGGAGGTTCCGCCTCCGCTGGCAGCGCTCGGCGGTGTGCTCTGCCTGGGAGGTGCGGCCACTGCGATCGGGCCGCAGATCGTGCGGGCTCTGCGGCGGTCACCGGCTCAGGCCCAGCTTCAGGCCTGAACTCAGGGTTAGCTTCAGCCTTGGTATCGGCCCAAGTCTCACTCCTAGCGGTGACCGCGGCTCAGCCTTCGGCCTTGCCCTGACGCCAGTAGCCCATGAACGCGATCTGCTTGCGGTCGACTCCGACTTCCTGGACGAGGTAGCGGCGCAGACGTTTGACCGGCCCGGCCTCACCGGCGATCCAGGCATAGAAGGGACGCTCGTCCTTCTCCGTGGCACTCGAACTTCCCTGAGCCGCCTCGGTGAGGGCCGTGGGAACATCCCAGAGGATCTCCTCGTCGATGTTGACGTCGTCGAGTTCTCGGGCCGGACCATCTGTGGTGCCCGCTGACCCTGCCGATCCGGCTCCGACCTCGGCGGGGATCCGGGTCTCCGAACGGACCGCCTCGCGGACGGCGGGTTCGAGCAGCTGTCCGAATTCGGCCTCCCCGCGCGGCAGCCATTCGATCTCGAAGCCTGCGGGAGCAGTCATGTCGATGATGTCCTCGGCGCTGGGGACCTCGAGAACGGCTTTCCCTCGGGCCCGGCTGTCCTTGAGCGAATCGAGGATCGAGGCGATGGCGGGTACGGCGGTCTCGTCGCCGGCGAGCAGGACCTGGTGGGCATCGCCGGGGGCGAATTCGATCCCGGCGCACGGAGTCTCCGAAGTGCGGGAGGGGCCGATGATGTGGAGACGGTGCCCCACCTCGGCGGCCTCGGCCCATTCGGCTGCCGGGCCGGAATGGCCGTGCTCATCGGTGTGGAGGACCATGTCGATGACGAGTCGGCGGTCGGCATCGTTCCATTCGCGCACGGTGTAGGTGCGCATCGCACCGCGCTCCTCGGGGCTGACCTGCAGCCAGGCCTGGTACCAGGACACCCCGGCGGCTTCCTGCTCGGTGAGGAATGCCGGCAGATCGAACTTCGGTGCGGCGGAGCGTTGAGGCGGGATGACGAGTTTGATCCGCAGATCACGAGGGTGGGTGTTCGGGCCGAAGTCTTCGAGTCCCGCACCCCCGAACGTCACCCGACGGAAGGACGGGCTGAGATCGTCGACGGCGAGGACCTCTGCTTCGAAGGCGCCGATGGGGGCTCGTGACACTGATACTCCTTCGCATCCTCAGCGACCACGTGGTCGTGAGGTCGTCCCCGCGGGGACGCGTTCTGTTCGTGTGTGCAGCTGTCGTGGAAGACGGAACATCCGCAACGCTACTCTACTCTAATTTAGTAAGGCTAGCCTTTCCAAATAATGCTACGGTGGTCCTGGCGTCACTACAGGCGCACCAATTCCGTCCCGCGGGGACGCTCACCGAAAGGCTCTCGATGCGTCGTCGTCAGCTTCTTGCCCTGTCAGTGCTCGCCCCGTTCGCCCTCGTCGCCTGCCGGGGCGAGGCCGACGGTGAGGCGGGAAGCGGTGCTTCCGGTGCTACTGACAGCGCCCCGAACTTCAGGTATTCGCCGGAAGGATATGACGGACTGACGATCGAACTCGACCGTCCGGCGAAGCGCATCGCCGCGGACTTCTATTCGGCGGCCGGCCTTGCGCAGTACGGAATCACGCCGGTCGCGGTCTTCGGCTTCGGACAGGACGAATCCCCCGGCAAGGCCTTCGACCAAGATGGCGTCGAGGTCGTGGGCACCGATATGGAACTCGATATCGAAGCCCTCGCCGTCGCCGAGCCGGACATCCTCGTCGCCTACGGCAATGAGACCGGCGACGGGTGGACGTGGTGGGACGAGAAGGTGAAGGGCCAGGTCAGCGAGCTCGTGCCCTTCGTCCCGGTCAAACTCGGCGGGCAGAGTCCCGACGCGATGTTCGCCCAGTATGCGGCCATCGCGAAGGCACTGGGCAAGGACACGGAGACCGGCGATATCGCGGACAAGCGCAAGGCCTTCGATGACGCTCGAGCACGCATCCGCACTGTGGCGAAGAAGCAGGACGATCTGACAGTTCTGCTGGCGAACTTCACCGCAGAGATCAACTACACCTCGAACTCCCTGGGCATCGCCGAGATGCTCACCGAAGATGGGCTCACCCTCGTCGGACCCGACGCCACGGGAGACAGCAGCTGGGCCGAAGTCTCCTGGGAGAGGATGTCGGACTACCCGGCCGACGTCGTCCTCGTCCACGACGCCTCGACCGACTACGAGGACAATCCGGTCTACAGACGACTGCCCGCAGTCGAGGCAGGACAGCTGGGCACCTGGGACGACAAACGCGCCTACACCTATGACGGCTACGCGACATGGCTGAACGAACTCGCCGATGTCCTCGAATCCGCGAAGAAGATCGTCAAGAACTGAGGCCCGCACCCTGCCGGGCTACGATCGGTGCATGACCGCACTGCCTGACGACCTCAGCACCGACGAGATCATCCGATCCCTGGCATCGGGCCGACCGACGACGTGGCTCCGCTCCACCCCCACCGAGGCGGCCCTGCCCGATCTCGGCGCGGTCATGGATTCCGCGGCGGCCCGGTTCGACTGCTTCGCCCCCTGGTTCGCGACGACCTTCCCGGAGACATCGACGGTCCCGGCCGAACTCGCCGAGGCGTTCCCGGAAGCCGGCGGCGGAATGATCGAATCGACCCTGATGCCGGCCCCGGCAGCGCAGCGTCGCCTCGACGATCTGTTCGGATCCGACCTGGTCGGACGGCTGTGGCTCAAGCGCGACGACAGTCTGCCGGTGAGCGGGTCGATCAAGGCCCGTGGCGGCTTCCACGAGGTGCTCGAATTCGCCGAGGCGGTCGCCGCTGACCATGGCCTCGACGTACTCGATCCCGCCACCTATTCGAGTGTTCAGTTCCGTGAGATCGCCGCGAACCACCGCATCGTCGTCGGATCGACCGGCAACCTCGGGCTGTCGATCGGAATTCTGAGCGCTCGACTCGGATTCGCTGCGTCGGTGCATATGTCTGCCGATGCCCGGGAATGGAAGAAGACGATGCTGCGCGACCACGGCGTCGACGTCATCGAACACGTCGGCGACTTCGTCGAAGCCGTCGAAGCCGGCCGCGCCTCGGCGGAAACTGCTGCGAACACGCACTTCGTCGACGATGAGGACTCGGTGAGCCTCTTCGCCGGATACTCGGTGGCAGCGCTGCGACTGAAACGCCAGTTCGCGGCCGTCGGCGTGACCATCGATGATCGCAATCCGCTCACTGTCTATCTGCCGTGCGGAATCGGAGGCGGGCCCGGGGGAGTGACCTTCGGACTCCGACGTGTCTTCGGCACGGCGGTGCGCTGCATCTTCGTCGAACCCAGTCAGGCCCCAGCGATGTTCCTCGGCGTGCGCACCGGCCGGCACAGCGACATCTCCGTGCTGGACATCGGCCTGACCGGAGCCACCGCGGCCGACGGGTTGGCGGTCGCCCGCCCGTCACGCTTCATCGGACCGACGATCGGGCCGCTGATCTCCGGTTTCGCTGCGATCCCCGACGAGGTCATCCGGGCCGGAGTCGGGGTGCTCCACGAAACCGAAGGCATCGACGTCGAACCCTCGGCAACCGCCGGACTGACCATCCCGTGGCGGATGGGCGATGCAGCGGCCGAATCGGCGCCGGGCATCCACTTGGTGTGGCTCACCGGTGGGGCGATGGTCCCCGACGATGAGTGCGCCGCCTACGTCGATGAAGGACGAGGGCTCGTGGAACGGATCGGCAGCACCGCCTCGGCGATCTTCGTCGACTGAACCACGTGCTCCCGACTGAACCGCGTGTCGACCAGCGTGTCCCTGGACTGAACGGCGTGCCCCGGCTGGGGCCGGGCCACGCCGCGTCGGTCACCAGTCCCAGGGATTGTCGCTGACAGTGATGACGATCTTGCCGTCGACAATCTCGGCGGTGCCGTTGAGGTCGAAGGACACGGTGTCATCGAAGGGTTCGGACTCGTCGAACATGTCGTAGGTGCCGGTCACGAGGGCCTCACCGGACGTGTTCGAGGAGATCAGCCACGCCGGACCGCCGTTCGGACCGGTCGCGTCCTCCGGGTTCGAGTACTGGTCGGCACCCAAGGAGTCATCGGCGACGGTCACCGTCGGATACGACGAGATCGACCAGGTAAGTCCGGTGGCGTCATAGCTTTCGGCCAGTGAGGATCCGAACGGGCACCCGTCGGGCTGGGCGACGGACTTCTTCGCGCAGCTGTCGATGAGGGTCTTGACCTGTTTGTCGACCTCGGTGCGGAACGCGTCCGAGGGGTGGGCTGAGAGCACCGGCGTCTCCTCGCCCTCCATGTTCGCGTCATCGCCGAGGAACGCCCGCACCTCGACCGCGTCGGCGGTGATGAGATCGGACTTCTCGGCCAGGTCGATCGTGTAGAGACCGGGGAAGGCCGGCAGGGACAGGGTCGACCCGTCGCTGTCGACGTCGATTCCGTTGACCTTGACCTTCTTGAGGCCGGGAGTGTCGACGGTGAGAGTGAGCAGGTCCGGGCTCTTGAGCGCCCAGTCGTCGAAGAACAGCGCCTTCTTCCCCGCTTTGTACGGGGTCAGGGTGCTGTTGCCCTTGGAACCGCCGACATCGTAGGTGACTGCGACCGTCGCCGTGTCTCCTGAGATCTCGGCGTCTTCGACGGTGACATCGTCGGGCAGTGCCTTCGAGCCGCCGAGGACGTCGTTGGTCAGCAGGGTGCGTGACTCCTGCGGAACGTCGACGTCAGCGACCTTGAGTGCACCTTCGGCGTCACCGTCGGAGAGCTCCGAGAAGTACTTCTCCACCGTCGCCTCGGGGCCGAACATGTGCCCGTTGAGCTGGGTGACGACGATGATCGCGGCCACGAGGAGGAGGGCGGCACCGCCGGCGACGACTGAGACGAGCTTCGCCTTCTTCTTGTCGAAGGGTTGGGCCGGACCCGCGTACGGCTGCGCGGCGTACATTCCCTGCGGAGCCGAGTACGACTGCTGGCCGGCCGAACCCTGCGGCCAGGCATAAGCCTGCTGGTCGGACGGAGTCGGAGGCGGCGGTGGACCCTGCTGCGGGCCTTGCTGCGGAGCGCCCGGGGCGGAGAACTGCTGGGGGCCCTGTTGCAGTCCCTGCTGCGGAGCGCCCGGATGACTGCCAGGTTGGCTTCCCGGATGGGCCTGCGGCTGACCCTGCCCCTGACCCTGCGAGCCGAACGCGTCCGACGATGCCGGCTGGCCCTGATAACCGGCGGGCCCTTGCGGTCCGACTTCGCCAGGTCCGGGAGCGATCGGCGGCGGTGTCGGAGCTGCAGCCCGAGCCAGATCGGGATGGACGAACGCGAACTGCGGTTCGCTCATTCCCAGATACGGTCCCCAGTGCGGGTGCACCGTCCGCCCGGCGGCGATCCGTGCCACCGCGGGGAAGGTGAGGGCGAGACGTGGGCCGAGCGTGCGCGAGAGCACCTCGATGACCCCACCCCAGAGGGCGAAGATGAGGAAGGTCCAGGCCAACGTGCCGATCCCCGCACGAGCCGCACCGGAACCGCCGAAGAACATGGCCGCCTCGGCGGATCCGGACATCGACATGTTCGCGGGAATGGCCAGCAGCGACAGCAGGCCCCAGACGAGGCAGAACGCCACCGGCAGCTTCCACGCACTCGACCACTGCTGCTTGTCCTGCTCGATCACGGTCCAGGCCGGTCGACGCGTGACGGTGGCGACGACCGTGGCGATCAGCACGGTGACCGCAACGACGAGCAGTCCCAGCCACAGCAGGCCGGGAGCCTCGCGGCTGAACAGGGTGAGGCTTTCGGAGAAGGTGTCCGAGTAGAAGCCCAAGTCGCCCTGGGCGGTGGCGCTGATTCCGCCGAGGTGGGTCAGCGAGGTGAGGATGAGGCCCATGTTGACGAACGTCAGCGGGACCAGCTGGCCCGGCATCTCGACGGACAGCGGCAGGACGAAGAGCGCGACGATCGAGAACACGGCCACGGTGAGGGCCAGGTGGATCCAGGTCACCAGCAGAGGTGGGACGGCCCAGCGCAGGAATGGTGCACCGATCGCCTCGGTGCCCTTGAAATGCCCGGCGACCCGGCCGGCGATGCTCGTGATGAGGATGACGAGCAGCGGCAGGAAGAACGATCGGGCGGTGACCGCGGAGAAGGAGAAGGTGAACGATCCTTCCTCTTCGAGGGCGGAGGCGCGGGCGGCGAAGATGACCTGGAGGAGGAAGAGCACGAGCGTCATCGCCAGAGTCGCGACCCCGATGCGGATCCACGTGGACACCCGATTGGGCGCGGGGGATCGGCGTTCGCTGATCTTCGTCATCCACCACAGCAGACCCACAATGACGATGGTGACCACCAGAGGTGCTCCGGTGGTGAAGATGCTCAGCTGGGCATTGAAGCTGTCAGGGGCGTTGATGTCCAGGCGCAGCGCCGCCGAACCGAACAGCGACAGCGCCATGAGGGTGAACGGCAGGGCGTAGTTGAGACTGTCGAGGTTGAGTCCGGTCTCCCCCGTCACGGAGTCGAACTCCGACATCGACGTGAGGATGGCAGTGAGGATGATGGAGACGATGATGCCGCCGAGGAGGGCGATCCCCGGTGGGATCAGCGCGGCTTTCCACGTGGATCCCTTCCCCAGCGCCGAGGCGAACTTCGACTTCGGTGCGTTCGCAGGGTAACCCGGTGGCGCAGGGTAGGGCATCGGACCGGATTGGCCGGTCGGGTCGGGGCCCTGCTGATGAGGGGCTTGCTGGTAGGGGCCGGAGCCCTGTGGGTAGAGCCCCTGTTGGTAAGCGTCCTGTTGGTAAGGGCGCGAGCCTTGCGGGTACGCGCCCTGCTGGTAGGCATTCTGCTGGTCGGGGCTCTGCTGGTAGGGATCGGGTTGGTTGGTGCCGGGCCCTTGAGCGTACGGGTCGGCTGTCTGTCCGGCGGTGGGTGATCCGTCTTCGGGCGGTGCCCAGCGAGCGGTCTCCTCGGTGGAATCGGAATTGTCGGCCGCTGCTGAATCTGCAGAACCGATCGTTTCCGAGCTCTCGGCATCGGAGGCAGGATCGGAAGTGGAGTCGGATCCGACAGAATCCATCACTTCGGTCGCGTCATCATCCTGAGCCTGGGGAGAGTCCGGGGCCTCGGTACCCGCCTCATCAGATGATTCGGGACTCTCCTGGTCCTCAGCAGCCTGGTCTTCGGCGGTCTGATCCTTCGGATCCTCGGCGGCGGTCGGTGTCGTCTCGTCGGATTCGTCGTGCATACCCAGTCCTCAAGTGCAGTTGCCCGACAGCTGCGCAATGTAGTTCAAATCGAAACAATCAACTGAGCAGATCAAGCATGTGTAGTTCACAACTTATATTAGGCTGTTAATGCAAGAGAAGTTCTATATTGGGACTTTTTCTGAAATACGGCGTAATCGATCTGGAGTTACGGATGAGTACGAACCCTCCCGGGCGCGGGGATGAGAACGAATGGGACGTCAACGACCGGTCGGGAAGCCAATGGTCCTCGCAGCCCGGATCCCAGCCGGGACCCCCGCCGAGCCCGCAGTCAGGACCCCAGTCGGGCAACGGTTGGAGCACTCCGCCGCCTCCTCCACAGTCACCTCAGCCGCAGCGCCCCTATATCCAGACCCCGCACTCGCAGAGCGGCCCGCCTCACGGCGCCGGCCAGCCTCCTCACCAGCAACCGCCCCCGCCGCCACCTGGCTATGGTCCGGGACCGTATCAGCGGGCCGGACAGCCCGCGCAGAAGAAGCGCGGAGGACTCATCGCTCTTCTCGTCATCGTCGGCATCGTCCTCGCCGGTGGCATCGGATGGGGCGCGGCGACCTTCTTCTCGAAGGACTCCGATGATCCCGACACCGTCGCCTCCACGACTGAGCCGACGAACTCCGCCAGCGACGACGGTTCGTCCGCGGCCGGCCAGCCACCCGAACCCACCGAGACCGAATCGGCGCTGCCCGACGACCCGAAGAAGGCACTCGAACAGCTCGCCGACTCCGACGGGAAGACTGCGAAGAGCGAACTCAACGGCAAATGGGTGCCGCAGCTGAGCTCGAAGAAGGTCGGTCTTAAAGCCGAAGGAAAGACCTGGGACGAAGAAGCGATCCTCGAAGAATTCGAAGGACTGCGCGAAGAGTTCCCCCGCGTGAAGCTCATCTGGTCCGGCGACTTCGGCAGCTTCAAGGAAGACAATTTCTGGGTCACCGTCGTCGGCATCGGATACGACGACCCCGAAGACGCCCTGTCCTGGTGCTCATCGCACGGACTCGGCCCCGACAGCTGCTATGCCAAACAGCTCAACACCTCCGGCGGCCACGACGGAACGACCCGCCTGCAGGACTGACGCCCCCCTCGCCGAGGCGGCCCAGTCCCACCCTCACCCGGTTGGCTGAAAGATGGGCCACCGAGGCGGCCCGACCGTGAACCTGCCAGGGCACCGCGGTCTCACACTCGGATCTTGCGCCGGTTGTTCACCGCGAACACCACAATGCCGATGACGAGCCAGATCGCCCCGATGGCCAGGGCCAGGGGGTTCGCGCTGACGAGCACGGCGATGAGCAGCCCTGCGCCGATGACCGGGATGACTCCGTGGTTGAACCAGTTCGGAGCCTCACTGCCCTGCTTCTTTACGAGGAAGTATCCGACCACCGAGGCCTGGAGGAACACGAACGCCGTCAGTGCCCCGACATTGACGATCGAGGTCAGTTGGTCGAGACCATCGGCACGGGTCGCCGCCCACCCGGCCACAATGACATTTCCACCGGCGGCCACGAGGATCCCCTTCCATGGCACACCGGTCTTCGGGGCCACCTCGGCGAGGAATTTCGGCACCTGACGGGACCGTCCCATGTCCATGAGGATGCGCGAGCCGGCGGCCTGACCGATCATCGCGGAGAACGCCGCGCCCACGGCCTTGGCCAGGGCGAGCAGCCAGTGCAGCCACGGGCCGAGAGTCGAGTCGACGGCACTGTAGTAGGCGGCCCCCTCGAGCGCGGGGTCGGCCTGCAGGTCCGCCGGAGTCAACGGTGAGAGCAGACTGCCCACCCAGGTCTGCGCGACGAAGAAGACACCGGCCAGGACGAGGCAGATGAGCGTGGCCCGGCCGACGATCCGCGGCCCGCCCTTGGCCTCCTCGGAGAACGTCGCGAGCGAATCGAAGCCGAGATACGACAGGACCGCAACGGACACGGCCGCGAGCACTGCGGTCACGGAGAACGCATCGACACCGGTCAGCGGGGTCAGCCATCCCCGCGTCGGTCCATTCTGGACGAGGTAGGCGATGCCGAGGATGAGAACCAGGCCGAGGACGGCCACCTCGGCGAGGACGACTCCGGTGATCACACGAGAGGCGATCTTCACTCCGGCGAGGTTGAGGCCGGTGGTGAGGACGACGGCGACGGCCACGAACACCCAGACGGGCAGGGCCGGGAAGATCGAGTTGAGGGCGATCCCGGTGAACAGATAGGCGACGGAGGGAATGAAGAGATAGTCGAGGAGGATCATCCACCCCGCGACGAAGCCGGCCGGTTTCCCGATGCCCGCCGAGGCGTAGGCGAAGACCGTGCCCGCCCGGGGAACCTCCCGTGACATGCGCATATAGCTGACCGCGGTGAAGGCCATGACGATCGTCGCGACGATATAGACCAGCGCCACCGCGCCGCCCGACCGGGCGTCGAGCGTGCCGAACACACCGACGGCGGCCGCGGGACCGATGAAGACGAGACCGAAGAAGACGAGTTCGCTCAGACCGATCGTCCGCCGCAGGCTTCCCCCGCTCGCCGAGGCGGCCGTGCCCTCGGGTGATGATGGATCGGATCCGGTTCCGGATCGGTCGTCGGCAGTCGTGTCGTCCATCGTGATGCCGTCCTTTCGACGCGAAGCCCGATCTGCTGGGTTCATTGACCGGTGTGCGATCGGTGAGTGTGCGCTTCAACTTTACGCGCAGGTCATGGTGTGGTCTCCGGTCCCCGATAGGATCGGGTGAGACAGAGAAGCGACGGATGACGCATCACCCGCACACGACATCACCGGATTCGTCGTCGCCGGCGTATCCGTTCTGGTGCTGATCGCCGGGATCGTGCTGACCACCGTTGTCGCCAGAAAGCGACGCAGAATGCGACCGCAGGTCTGGATGGTCATGCCCCCTGGCGGGCCGCAGTTTCAGCAGACTCCCGGAGGACCTCCAACGCCGAGGCGATGATCGGCTGAGTGCCCGAGCCGCGGCGGATGCCCGAGAGGATCTTCCGCGACGGCACCGGATCCCCGCGCAGCGGCACGCGCACCACATCGAAGCCGTCCGGCAGGCGTGCCAGTCGAGGGATGAGTGCGACCCCGAGTCCCGCCGAGACCAACGATGCCCCCGTCTCCCACTCGCGTGACTGGTGGGCCTGTTCCGGTTGGAAGCCGGCTGCCGCACATGCCGTGCGCACCAAGCGGTGATACGGCGAACCCGCCCGATCGAGGATCCAGGACTCCTCGGCGGCTTCGCTCAGCGCCACCGCTGATTTCTCTGCCAGAGGGTGTCCCACGGGGACCAGCAGATCGAGGCGATCGCTGAACAGCGCCGACTGCTCGAAACGGGGATCGCTGCGCGGCGGCAGCGGATCGGTGGCGACGACCACGGCGACATCGGCGTGCTCGGAGACGAGAAGGTCGAAGCACTCCTCGGGGTCGGCTTCGATGATCGTGACCTCGGCGCCGGGGAACCGCTCCATCACGGTCAGGGCCGTCGGTGGAAGCAGCGCGGCCGCGGCAGTGGAGAACCCGCATAGACGCAGCCGTCTGCTGCGTGTATCGAGCCCGGAGTCGAGGCCGTCGAGTTCACCGCGGATCTCCTCCCACCGGGTGAAGAGCTCCTGCGAGCGTTCGAGGAGGAGCTGACCGGCACGAGTGAGGACGAGGCCGCGTCCGCGCGGTTCGACGACACGGACACCGAGCTCCTTCGATAAGCCTTTGAGCTGGTGCGATACGGCCGAAGGAGTATATCCGAGGCGGTGTGCCGCCTCGGTGAGGGTGCCGACTTCGGCAAGGACCCGAAGGACGTGGAGACGCGGATCGATCATGCAATAGTATTGCACGTTTCGGATGAAGAAGATTTGCTTTTCTTCATCAAACCTCTGGCGGACACTGGGAGCAGGAGCACGAACTCCCGGGCCACGGCCGGCGAAGGGGCCGACACGAGACGCGGTCGAGACACGACGACGAGGTGGTGGACGAATTGACTCTGGCACCAGAGCAGAAGCGGACCGATTCCGGCATGCATGAGCCCGGTGCGACCGCCGGATCGGGCGGGCACGGCAGGACCGATATCGACCGGCTCATCGACGAACGTGTGCCCGGCTATTCGCTGGCGGCACCGTTCTACATCAGTCCGGAATTCTTCGCGCGCGATATCGAGGCGATCTTCGCCTGACGTGGATCTTCGTTGCATCAAGCGCCGAAGTACCAGAGCCCGGCGACTACCTCACGATCGACATCGGTGCCTATTCGGTCATCGTCATCCGCGATGACGACGGTGAGATCCGGGCACACCACAATGTCTGCCGCCACCGGGGTACGCGGCTGCTCAATGATCTGTCCGGTTCCGTGGGCAACATCGTCTGCGGCTACCACCAGTGGACGTACACGCCGTCGGGCGAACTCATCTCCGCCGGTGTCCAAGCTCCCGGTTTTGATCGGTCCTGCTTCTCGCTGCGCTCGGTGAACCTCCGCGTCATCGGCGGGCTGATCTTCATCTGTCTCAGCCCCACCCCACCGGACGACATCGACGAGGTGGCCGACGTCATCGAGCCCTATCTGGCCGGGCATGACATCGCCGGGACGAAGGTGGCCGCGCAGAGTGACCTCATCGAGGACTCGAACTGGAAGCTCGTCATGGAGAACAACCGCGAGTGCTACCACTGCGAAGCCGGGCACCCGGAGCTGACCTGCACGTTCTTCCCCACCTACGGCTACGATCCCAACGAGATTCCCAAGCGTCTGCAGCCGGCCTACCAGCGCTACCTCGACGCGGAGGACCAGTTGCACGCCAACTGCGACCGCAACGGCCTGCCCTATGCACTCGTCGAGGAACTGACCGGACGACCCACCGGGTTCCGGATCGAACGGGCCGCGCTCGACGGGAAGGGTGAGTCGTACACGATGGACGGATCGGCCGCCTCGGCGAAATTGTTGGGAGACCTCGACACCTTCGTTCTGGGGCGGGCGTCGCTGCATGTGCAGCCGAACATGTGGTTCCACGCGATGGGCGACCATGTGGTGACCTTCAGCCTGTTGCCGTTGGCCGAGGACAAGACGCTGGTGCGCACGACCTGGCTCGTCCATGCCGATGCGGAGGAGGGCGTCGACTACGACCTCGACAACCTCACCACGGTGTGGATCAAGACGAACGAGCAGGACGCGACCTTCTGCGAGCGTGGGCACCTGGGAATCTCGTCGCCGGCGTACGTGCCGGGCCCCTATGCCCCCACCGAATCGCAGGTCGATGACTTCGTCACCTGGTACATCGAACGGCTCAAGGCTCACCGGGAGCAGCGGACTGTGCAGTTGGAAGGAGTTGAGAGGCGATGAGGTACCGCCATTCGACATTCGCCCAGGCTGCATCCGCGCCCGTGGGCAAGGCGACATTCCGGGTGCCCACTCGGGACGGGCGACCCGCACTCGCGGCCGCCGCCCCTCTGGTCGTCGAAACGGTAGCCGAGCCCGCGCTTGCTGAACTTCAGCTCGACCCGGAGCTGCTCACCGGTCCCGTCGAGGTCACCGGCATCACCCAGGTGACCCACGACGTGAAGACCTTCGAGCTGCGGGCGGGATGGATGACCGCCGTCGACTTCGCGCCGGGTCAGTACGTGACGATGCGCATCCCCGAGCTCGGACTCGAGCGCTGCTATTCGATCTCCTCGGCGCCCTTCGGCACGAACATCTTCACCATTACGGTCAAGCGCGTGCCCGGGGGAGCGGTGTCGAATCATCTGCACGATACCGTTCAGGTCGGCGATCGGCTGCACGCGGACGGGCCCTACGGACTGTTCAGCACGAGCTTCCACCAGGCCGAACGACACCTCTTCCTCTCCGCCGGCTCCGGAATCACCCCGATCATGTCGATGGTGCGCAGTCTGCTGGCCAGGCAGGGAGGGTTCGGCACCGACATCGTCTTCGTCCACAGCGCCTCGACGCCGCTCGACATCATCTTCCGCGCCGAACTCGAACAGCTCGCCGAGGTCGCCGGAGTCAGCGTCACCATCCTGTGCTCGAGGGACTCCGAGGTGGAGACCTGGGCCGGTCGGCGGGGTCGGATTGATGCGTCCACCCTCGCCGAGGTGGTCCCTGACGCGGCCGACCGTGAAGCCTTCGTGTGCGGGCCGGGTCCGTATATGGAGGCCGTGCGGCCCCTGCTCGCCGAGGCGGGGGTGCCCTCGGCGCGGATGCATGAGGAGTCGTTCGTCTTCGCCACTTCACCTGCTGATCGTTTGGCCAAGGCCGGTGCGAGAGCCAAAGCTGCCGGAGTCGGCGTCGTCGGCGGCACTGGAATGAGTCACCTCGTCGAGTTCGCTGTCTCCGGGCGCGTGGTCGACTGCGATGAGTCCACGACCGTCCTCGATTCTGCTCTGGACGCCGGACTGTCCGTGCCCTCATCCTGCTCGGAAGGCGCGTGCGGAACCTGCAAGTCCGTGCTCGTCAGCGGCGAAGTCGAGATGAAGCACGCCGGAGGCATCCGGCCGAAGGAGATCGCCGCGGGCAAGTTCCTGCCCTGCTGCTCGACCCCGCTGACCGACCTCGTCGTCGAGAGGTGAGGTGCCGGCGTCGAATGTTCGGCCCTACCGGGTCGCGATGGCGGTGACGATCGACTGGACCTCCGGGATGAGCTCCTCGAGTGCCCGCCCCTGCCTGCTCAGCCATTGATCGAGCTGCGCTGCCGAAATGACTGCCATGACCGCCTCGGCGCGGGTCCGGATCGGATCGGATCGGTTCGCGTCCGAGTGCTCGGGTGCTCCGGTCGTCCATATCTCGGCGATGAGGATCTCCACGTGGCGGCGCCAGAACGGATAGCCCTGTCGGTCGAATCGGCCCTTCGGTGAGCTGCTCTCCGTGAGGAGGACGAGGTCGAGGTTTCGGGCTATGTGGCGCAGGTAGGCATCGACGAAGGCGCTGAGGCGCTCGCCCCCCGGGGCACCTGGGCCCAAAGGCGGCGGACCCTGGAGCATCCGGGCGTGCATGCCCCGGACCCGGTCGTCGAGCAGAGCCGAGGCGATGCCGGGCTTGTCGGTGAAGTTGCGATAGAGGGTGCCCTTGCCGACTCCTGCCCGACGGGCCAGCTCATCCATGGTCAGCCCATCCACTCCCTTGTCGGTCAGGAGCTCGGTCGCGGCATCGAGGATCTTCCTCCGATTGCGCTGTGCATCGGCGCGCAAAGGAGCCTGCGACGGGACCAGGAGGAGATTCTTCTCGTTCCCTCTTCCATAAGCGGACTGCGGTCCGTTAATGTCGTCCATATACGGACTATAGTCCGGATCGGATTCGACTTCGAGGAGACAGCAATGACATCGATCATCGTCAACGAACACGGGGGACCCGAGAAGTACGTGGTCACCGACGACGCCGCGGCAACACCCTCGATGCCGGCCGATGGTCAGCTGCAGGTGCGCCTGAGCCTGGCCGGCGTGAATTTCCTCGACGTCGTCCAGCGTCGAGGCGCACTGCCGACTCCCTTCTCTCCCGGTGTCGAAGGAGTCGGCACGGTCACCGCCGTGGGACCCGGGGTTGACGGCTTCTCCATCGGCGATCGCGTCGGCTGGATGACCGGAGGACAGGGCAGCTTCTCATCCACTGCCCTCGTCAGGGCGGACAAGGCCGTGCCGCTGCCGGACGACATCGACGACGCGACCGCAGCTGCGGCACTCATGCAGGGCATCACCGCTCACTACCTGAGCACGGACACCTACCCGGTCTCTGCCGGTGACGTCGTGGTCATCCACGGTGCCGCAGGAGGGCTCGGGCAGATGCTCACTCAGATCGCAGCGGCCAAGGGCGCCACCGTGATCGGAACGACCTCGACCGAAGAGAAAGCCGCGATCGCCCGAACCAATGGTGCTGCCCACGTCTTCGGCTACGACGATTTCGTCGAGGGAGTCCTCGACGTCACAGATGGTCAGGGAGCAGCGGTGATCTATGACGGGGTCGGGGCGACCACCTTCGACGACGACCTCAAGGCGGTGGGCACCCGTGGCACGATCGTCGTGGTCGGCAATGCGAGTGGGCCGGTCCCGCCGGTCGACGTCAACACACTCAACACCTCAGGATCGCTGTTCCTCACTCGGCCGACGGTGGCAGACCATGTCCGGACTCCGGCGGAGCTGCGTGCCCATACGGATGAGATCTTCGAATGGATCCGCAGCGGAGACCTCACCGTCCATATCGGAGACCGGTTCCCCCTCACCGAGGTGGCCGCCGCCTTCACGGCGCTCGAGTCCCGGGCGACGACCGGAAAGATCATCCTCGAACACTGATCTCCTCCTCAAGTACTGATCGAGGAGGGACCGGAACTCACCGCAGCGCGAACCCGGGCACGAGATCATCGAGCGAGTCGACCTCGAACGTCGAGGTGGCCACCCGGTGGGCGCTCCCGTTGATGACCGGGACGACGCCGTCGGCGGTCTCTTCGAGAACTCGCGCCCGGAATCGCGTGCCGACGATCGACTCATGGACCAGGCTCTGCCCAGATGCGAGTTCACCGGCGGCGTGGAGAGCGGCGACTCGAGCCGACGTGCCCGATCCGCACGGTGAGCGGTCGACCTGACCGTCGGCGAAGATCGTGACATTGCGCTGATGCAGTTCGCCAGTGGGCAGAGTGCCGAACCGGTCGACGAAGATCGTGCCGTACACCCCGGAGAGACGCTCATCCTCGGGGTGGACCGTGTCCCGGTGATCGGCGAGACCTGCCTTGACCTCCCTGCCCAGGGCGATAAGGGCGGTGAGATTCTCGGGCACGACCTCCAGGCTGGGTGCGCCGAGGCGAGTCGCGTCGACGAGTGCATAGAACGCCCCGCCCCACGCGAGGTCGACCGAGACCTGCCCGCGGCTGGTGGACACCGTGATCCCTGACGCGACAAGTCGACTGGGCACATTGACGAAATCCACCGAGGTGGCCCGCCCCTCGGCATCGGTGTGCACCTGCGCGCGCACCCGCCCCGAGGGAACGTCGATCGTCACTTCGGTGATCCCGGACGGGTCGACGGCGACGATCCCGGCTGACACTGCCCACGCCCCGAGCGCCATCGTCCCGTGACCGCAGGCCGTGGAGAAGCCGTCCTTGTGCCAGAACAGCACCCCGAAGTCAGCCTCATCGTCATCGGGTTCTGTGATGAAACCGCCGTACATGTCCGCATGACCTCGCGGTTCGAAGCACAGCAGCCTGCGCAGATCATCGGCCGCCGAACCGGGTACGGCCAGTTCCCGACGCTGCGCCACACTGCGACCGGGGATCTCGACCGGAGGGCCGGCGACGATCCGGAACGGTTCGCCTGCGGTATGGAAGTCGACACTGGCGCAGATCGTGCTCACAGGCCCATTCCCACTCGCAGCCCTTCCAGCACCGCCGCGTGCACATTGCGGGAGGCGACGGCATCACCGATCCGGTACAGCGCGAACCTCGGCCCCGCCTCGGTGCCGGTGGATGTGGAGACCGAATCGGGTTCCGGCTGCGGCCGACCTCGAACCCAGGCGTCGAGATCCGTGGTCCCGTGGTTCGATGACCGCGGCTTGAGCTCGACATAGATCTCGTCATTGGAGGTCGTCCCGAAATCGACGACCACCGCATCGGTGACGACCTCCGTCTCCCGATCCGAATAGTCGTTGCGCAGCATCGCCACGATCTCCTTCCCCTCGATCCGCGGCTTCTTCGCCAGGCGCTCGCCGAGGCGGACCTCGACTCCGAATTCGGAGAACACCTGGAGGTAGGCGGGGGAGTTCATCGACCCCACGTCGATGCCGATCGTGCGTTCGGGGCTGACGTAAGTGACCTGCTGGCCGCTCCGCGCCAATCGTTCGACGGCGTCGAGGGCCGGGTAGAACCCATGGTCGTCGAAGACGAGCACCCGCTGCTTCGACTTGAGCCGGTCGTCCATGACATCCCAGACGTCGAAGCTCGGCCCCTGCTCCCGGAAGGGATACCCGGCATCGGGGACCCCTCCGGTGGCGACGATGACGACGTCGGGGTCGAGCGCGAGGATATCGTCCGCCTCGGCGAAGGTGTTCAGTCGCAGATCGACACCGTGCTTCTTACACTGCTGGACACGCCAGTCGATGATGCCGATGAGATCGCGGCGGCGCTGCGAGCGAGCAGCGATGCGGACCTGCCCGCCGGGGGCGTCCTCGGCTTCGAGCAGGGTCACCCGGTGTCCACGGACGGCCGCGACCCGGGCGGCTTCGAGCCCGCCGGGACCGGCGCCGATGATGACGACATGTTTGGGCCCGGTGGTGACGTCGTGGGGAACCTCCTGCGGCAGATCGGCCTCCCGTCCGGTGGCGGGATTGTGGATGCAGGTGGCCGAACCGGAGGTGTAGATCGAGTCGAGGCACATGTTGGCGCCGACGCAGGGGCGGATATCGTCCTCGCGCCCTTCGGCCACCTTGCGCGCCAGGTGCGGGTCGGCCAGCTGCGCCCGGGTCATCCCGACGAGGTCGAGGCACCCATCGGCTATCGCGAACCGGGCGGTCGCGGCATCGGAGATGCGCGCGGCGTGGAGTACGGGGATGTCGATGGCTTCGCGGATGCGACGGCAGGTCTCGAGCCAGGGCGCCGAGGGGGTGCCCATGCCGGGGATCGCCTCGGCGAGCTGGCGGTCCGAGTTGATCATTCCGACATTGAGGTTGAGGAAATCGATGCCGTGGTCGGTGTAGGTCCGGAGGATCTCGGTGGCCCTCGATTCGTTCATGCCGTCGGTGCGGCGCTCGTCGACGGCCATGCGGATGCCGAGGACGAAGTCTTCTGGAACTGACGAGCGCACGGCGTCGATGATGCGCGTCGGGAACTTGATGAGATTCTCCAGCTCGCCGGAGAACTCGTCGTCGCGGTCATTGAGCCACGGGGCGAGGAAGGAGTCGAGCAGGTGGCCGGCGTGCATGACCTCGAGCCCGTCGAATCCGGCGGCGGCCACGCGTTCGGCAGCGGCCGCGAAGTCCGCGACGATGCGATCCATATCGAAATCCTCGAGCGCCTTGGTGAAGGACCGGTGCGCTGCCTCCCGCGTCCGAGAGGCCGAGACCAGCGGCAGCCAGTCGCCGGCGAAGTTCGACGACCGGTGGCCCAAATGGGTCGCCTGGATCATGATGGCCGCGCCCTCGTCGTGGCAGTCTCCAGCGATCGCGGACAGCCACGGAACCACCTCGTCGGTGGACAGGTCGATATTGCCGAACGCGGCGGGGGAGTCCTTCGACACGATGGCCGAACCGCCGATCATCGTCAGACCGACACCGCCGCGGGCCTTCTCCCGCTGATAGAGCCGGTAGCGGTCCTTCGGCATGCCGAGCTCGGTGTACGCGGGCTCGTGCGAGGTCGAGACGATGCGGTTGCGCAGCGTGAGTCTGCCGAGCTCGAATGGTTGGAGCAGCGGATCGGCAGACGCGTCCATCGCAGACGTGGTCGGTGCCGGTGCGCCGGTTGCGGGTTCGACGGTCATGGGTTCCTCCTTCATTGCAGGAACGTCACTGTGGGTACGACTCCGCGGGGGAGTCCGGGTAGGTAATCGATTACCGACTACATGCCTCAATGGTGCGATCTCGCGGTTATGCTGTCAATAGTCGGCGAGCAGATCGTCGCCGAAGAAGGGCACCGGAGACGGTGTGCAGCTTCTGGCTGCCGACCACGATTCGAAGGGGAGTGTGAGATGGAGCGAGTGAGAGCGCAGTCCGAATCGCTGCGCGAGCAGGCATTGGGCATCATCCGCGACGCCATCACCGCTGGTGAGCTCGCCGAGGATCGCATCTATTCGGCCGCTGGCCTGGCCAAGCAGCTCGGTATGTCACTCAGCCCCGTCCGTGAGGCGATGATGGCGCTCGTGACCGAGGGGACCGTCGAAGCCGTGCCCAATCGCGGCTTCCGTCTGGTCACCATCACCGAGGCGGACCTCGAGGAGATCATCGCCATCCGCGTCCTCCTCGCCGTTCCGGCCGCCCGCAGCCTGGCCGAGGCGGGCAGCGATGACATCGTCGGTCGCGACCAGGGTGAAGGCGCGGACGCGTCTAGCGGATCGACGACCAAGGCAGACGCGGTGATCCGGCTGCGCGGCCTCGCCGAGGCGACCCTGGCAGCGGCCGAGGCCGGCGAATTCGCCGAGTTCTATACGCACGACCGCAGGTTCCATGAGGCCCTGCTCGAGCACGGCCTCGGCGGGAGAGCTGCAGCGATCAGCCTGCGCCTGCGCGATCAGTCGCGCCTCTACAGGCGCGAGGATCAGATCGGGGCCATCGCGCTCGATTCCGCACGTGAGCTGCCAGCCATCGTCGACCTCATCGAGGAGGGCCGGACCGTCGAGGTCGCCGACCTCGTGACGTCGAACCTCTACTTCTTCAAGCGCGTACCGGCCGAAGCCGACGGCTGACCTCCGCCACGTTCTGGGGCGTGTCAGCACCCGCGGGTTCAAGACGAGGCTGGGCCGCCCCGTAACGGGACGGCCCAGCGTCTTATGTATTCGATCAGCGATCACTTGCTGACCAGATTGACTCTGATCAGGCGGGCGCCTTGTCGGGGTCGATGTCGACGATCGGCATGGACTCGATGTCCAGATCCGGGTTGTCCGTCTGGGTCCTGGCCAGTTCTTCGGCCTCTTCGTGGGTGTTCACAGTCGGGAACGAGCCCGGCAGCGGCTTGTGCGCCGATTCCTTCATGAGCAGCACGGCGACGAGCGCGACGACCGAGAAGAACAGGATGTAGAACGCAGGCATGTACGAGTTGTCGGTGAGATCGATGAGAGCCTGGGCGAACAGAGGCGTGGTGCCGCCGAACAGGGAGACGCCGAGGTTGAACGTCAGGCCCATCGCACCGTAGCGCGACGCGGTCGGGAACAGGGCCGGCAACGTCGAGGCCAGGCAGGCGATGTAGAACCCTGCGGGCAGAGCGACCATGAACAGAGCCACCATCACAGCCCACATCTCACCGATCTGCATGACGGCGAAGGCGGGAACGATGAGGACGATCGTCATGATCGCGGCCGCGAGGAAGACGAACTTGCGTCCCAATCTGTCGGAGAGCTTGCCGATGAGCGGCAGGCACAGCGACATGACGACGAGGACCGGGATCGTGGCCACGGCTGCCTGGACGTTCGAGACCTTGACGGTCTCCTCCAGATAGGTGGGCATGAAGCTCGTCAACGCATAGCCGACGGTCTGAGAACCCGCGACGACGGCGATGCCGATGAGGATCTCTTTCCAGAAGTGGCGGATGACACCGATGAGGCCGTGGCGGGCGTACTTGTCGTCCTTGACCTTGATGTCGCGGCCGGCTTCCTCGCTCGATTCGAAGCTCGGGGTCTCCGGGATCTTCAGACGGAACCAGATGGCGACGATGCCAAGCGGAATGGCGAGGAGGAACGGGATCCTCCAGCCGCCGTCGAGCATCGCGTTCTCGCCGTAGATGGACGTGGTGATCACGGTCGTGATTGCCACGGTTCCGGCACCGGCAGCGAAGCCCAGGTAGGAGCCGACATCGAGCCAAGAAGCCCAGTAGCCACGGGACTTGTCCGGAGCGAACTCGGAGACGTAGGTGGTGGCGCCGGCGTACTCGCCGCCGGTGGAGAAGCCCTGGATCATCTTGAGCAGGTAGAGGGGGATGATCACCCACAGGCCGACCTGAGCCGAGGTGGGCAGGACGCCGATGAGGGCGGTGGCGGTGGCCATCGTGGCCATAGTGAAGAACAGGACTTTCTGCCGACCGATTTTGTCACCCAGTGGTCCTAGCACCATGCCGCCGAGCGGGCGAACGAGGAAGGACACGGCGAAGCCGAATAGGGTCACGAGCAGACCCATCTGCTCGTCCATACCCGAGGTGAACACGGAGGTCATCGTCACGGCCAGGTAGCCGTAGACACCGAAGTCGAACCATTCCATGAAGTTGCCGACTGTGGTGCCGCCGATGGCGGTGCGGATCGATTTGGTTTCGACGACGATGCAGTCATCGGCCTCGAACCTCTTCTGTTTCTTTATTGCACGCCGTTCCTTGCGGGTCGGCTTCTTGTCTTTCTGCGCGGGTCTGTCGTGGGCCTCTGACATCAGTGGTTCCTCGTTTCAGCTGCTGCTGGGCAAGTTGCAGGGCCGAGTCGCCGGAAGGGTGCGAACTCTGCGCGGCAGTTGCTGTCGGATTTCGACAATGCGGAACATCCTTGCCTGGTAGTCAGGGAGTGTCAATAAAAGTTGTGACACAGTTCACGACGAATGCCCTGTGGGCAGTTGCCGTCGTTGAAATTCGTCAACCGGCCTCGAAAATACGCAATAAGGATGTGGCTTAATTCGCAGTGTCACTTGTCCAGTGGCGTTGTCGGCCGAGAGCGACGGTCACGACGCAGACGGATATTGAGCACCCCTAAGGTGCGCTGGGGGTTTCGGGCTCGGACGGGGCGCCGGGGTCGTCGCTGGGTTCCGGGTCGGACGGAGTGTCGTCGCTGGGTTCCGGGTCGGACGGACTGTCGTCGCTGGGTTCCGGGTCGGACGGAGTGTCGTCGGTGGGGTCGGGTTCGGACGGAGTGCCGGGCTCCTCCGGCGAACTCGGCTCGTCAGGAGCGGTCGGGTCATCGGAGTCGGAGGGGTTCGGCGGGGTATCGGAGGTGGTCGAGCCGGGGGAGTTCTCGGGTGATTCGGCGGATCGGTCTCCGGCCCTGCTCGTCTTGCCGGTATCCGCATCGCGGTCCTCGCCGCGCCGACTCGGTGTATCGTCTCCGTGCTCCGGGGCATCGGGCGCGGAGCTCTCGGAGGAGGCCGGGGTCGTCGACTCGTCGCCCTCGTCGGTGGTGCTGTTCTGCTCAGAGGTCGAACCGGTATCTGATTGTGTGGTGCTGTTCGTGCGAGGTCCGGGTGTCGAAGCCCCGTGCGGCAGGATCGCGAACCCGAGAAGAGTGCAGAGCAGACCGAGGCACGCGGCAATCAGAGGAATGAGCACCGGCTTGGGCAGCGTGAACTTCGCGTTCTCGTCGTGGTCGGTCGGGCCGTCGGACTCGGCCACAGGGTGGTTCGCCGAGTGCTCTGAGGCTGAGGGCGCTGCCGTCGTCGGTTGGGCCGCCGCTGCGGACGGTTCATCAATGGTCTCTGTCGAAGGCTCGCCGGTCGCCTTCGGAGCTTCGGAGGCGGGGGTGACAGCGGAGGGCACTATGGTGTCGGCGCTGGACTCACCGGAGCATGCGGCATCGGGTGGTTCGGTTGCGGCGGGGAGTTCATCGGTGTCGACCGAGCCTGCGGCTGCCGCCTCGGTGTCGAGATCCGGGTGTGGCGCCGCGACGAAAGTGTCGGAGAGGCGTTCGATGAGTATCGGCGAAGTGAGTAGGGCAGGAACGAGCTCGGCACGGTCAGCGATCGAACGCGGCCCGTCAGCGGGACGAGTCTGCGCCCAGGTGCTCTCGAGCTCCTCGTGAGCCCGAGCAGTGAGTCGCTCCGCTGTGGCTGAGGTGATGCCGAGCAATTCGGCGGCGGACTGTGCCGACTGGCCCTCGACTTCTCGCAGCCAGAGGATCCGCTGCCAATTGTCGGGCAGTGATGAGAACGAGGAGGCGATGAGGGCAAAGGAGGAGAGGTCCTCCGGTTCTGCTTCGGCGAACTCGGGCGATGACGCAACGGAACCTCTGTCGGCTCTCCGGCCGATCTCGTCACGGATGAGTGCAGCAAAGCCCGAGGTCCTGTCGGCGGTGCCGTCAAGCAGCGATTTCAGGATCGCAAGGAAAGCGGCGTCGGCCCGGGAGCGCGGGTTCGGCGTATCTGCGGCGGTCAGAGCCGCAGCGGAGGCGATGTGGCGACGATAGAGCTCTGAGAAAGCTCCGGTGGTCCCCGCGTCGATGAGGGAGAAGAGCTCCTCTTCCGTGAAATCAGCGAGAGAGTCTCCAGGGAGATGTTCGTTCTTGTCCATCATGTCCTGTGTCACTGGGAGTCGATCGGCTGCCCGCATTATGTCCGGTCGACAGCGCAGGGGAAGATCGCTCGAATGCAGGGCGGACGGGCTTGAAGTGCTGGACGTCCACATCGAGGACCGTAGCGCATTGCTCGGAATTTCGCATTCGGAGTCACCAGGTGAGTCAGGAAGAGGTCATGATGCAGTCATGAATGGAATCGTTGAGAGGTCATGACGACGCGATAGGTCTCGAGTCCGGGGTCGACAGCACCGCGGACGTGACCGGACGGGCTTGCCGCCACGGCCTGGAGGAAGTCGACGATTTCGGCGGTGATCTCCTCGCCGGGCAGGACATTGGGGATCCCGGGCGGGTACGCGGCCAGCGAGTTCACGCTCACCCGTCCGACCGCCTCGGCGGCGGTGACGAGTTCGGAATCGGCGAAGTAGGCCTCACGCGGGGTCATCGCCAGTCGCCCGGCCGTGGGCAGGGGTGGGAGGGCAACTGCCGGGCTCGTCTCCGTGGCGGAGTCTGCGGTTTCGAGGCGCAGGGTCTCCAAGGCGTCGATGAGGCGGCCGATATCCGGGGATTTTCCGATGCCGATGAGCGCGACGAGGGTGGTCGCCGTCGACATCTCGGGGAAGATGTCGAACTCCTCGGCCAGGCGCTTGCGCACCGTGTGGCCGTCGAGGCCGGTGGCGGTGATGTCGATGGGCAGGCGGAACGGGTCGATGTCGACGACGTCGGCATGGCCGAGGAATTCGCCGGACAGCAGATGATAGCGATCGGTGGCCTCGATCTGCGCACGGATGTGGCGGATGTTGTCCAGCGAATCCGTGATCGCCTCGGTCGAGGTCATGAGTGCGCGGCGGGCCAGATCGATCGAGGCCATGAGGTGTGCGTTCTCGCTCGTCGAGGCGGTCATCATGAACGCGCGTGCCAGTGCCGGTTCGAGGCGATCGGCGAATTCGGTGTCGCCGAGGTGGAGCAGCGCGGACTGAGTGAGCGAGCCCGCGAGCTTGTGCGTGCTCATGATGACGATGTCGGCGCCCTGGGTGACAGGGGAAGCCGGCAGATCCGGGTGGAAGCCGAAGTGGGCACCCCAGGCGGCGTCGATGATCAGTGCCGCACCCGCTTCGTGGGCCGCCTCGGCGAGGGCTTCGACGTCGGCGACGGCGCCGAAGTAGCTCGGGGTCACGAGGTAGACGGCGGTCACCGGTTCGGGGTGGTTGCGGATGGCCTGGCGCAGGGCGTCGGGGGTGACGCCGTGGGCGATGCCGTTGACCTCGTCGACGTTGGGGCAGACGAAGCCGGGATTGAGTCCGGCCAGCACGATGCCGTCGATGAAGCTCGAATGGGCGCTGCGCTGGGTGACCACGCCGGAGCCGAGGGTGCCGACGGCGAGTGCGGCCATGCGGTTGCCCTGCGATGAGCCGTTGGTGAGGAACCAGGTGCGGCGGGCGCCCCAGGCTTCGGCGGCCAGGCGCAGGGCCTCGTCCTTCGGGGTATCGATGCCGAGGTCGATGCCGTCGAAGAGCGGGGGGATGTCCAGGGAGAGGGTGTGCTCGCCGAAGAATTCGGCCTGAACTGCGGAGATGCCTTCGGTCGTGCCTCCGTGTCCGGGGGTGGACAGGAACAGCGAATTGCGGTCGGCCGCGTGCGCCAGGGCTTCGGCGTAGGGCGCGCGGGACTGCGTGAGGGCGGGATGCATCGGCGACCCCGAGGAGGAGTGCGGGGCCGGGGGCATGGGGGAGTCCTGGTGCACGGTCATGCGTCCAGATTAAGGAGGCGAGCAGGTAGGAGAGAATAGCAACTTTCCTCCCTTGTTCTATAGTCAGTATTGAACTCGATGGAGGAGATCAATGGAACCACTCGATACTCGCGGGCTCACCGCTCTCCGGGCCGTCGCCGAGACCGGATCCGTCGCCGCGGCCGCTGCTCAGCTGCAGTGGAGCCAGCCGACGGTCAATCATCATCTGCGCAATCTCGAGCGCGCTCTGGGTGCCACTCTGCTCGATCGCACTCCGCGCGGATCGCAGCCGACGACGGTGGGCCGCCTCGTTGTGACCCGTGCCGTGGAGATCCTCGGTCTGTGCCAGCGCCTCGGCGCCGAGGTGGCGCTGTGGCGGGAATCCCAAGCGGTGCCAGTGCGCATCGGGGCTGTGCCGACGGTCGGAGCCCGCGTCATCCCGCGTCTGCATGATCAGCTGCAGGCTCGGCCCAGGTGGCAGACCCGAGATGAGGCGGTTGCCGGTGACCGGACCGACGTACTCACGGCGGCCCTTGACGTGACGATGGACGAGCATGCGAAGCTCGTCTCCCGACTCGAATCCGGGGACCTCGACCTCGCGCTGCTCGTGTCGACCGACCTCGACCGAACGTGGATTCCGGCGACGCTCAATGCCGCGCACCTGTATTCGGAGCGGCTGTTCCTGTGCGTTCCGAAGTCCATCGGTCCGATCAGCGTGGACGACCACGGGCGGCCGGACCTCACGGCTCTGGTCTCACAGACCTGGGCGTTCAGCATCGACCCGGGTGATGCCATCGACGAGGTCGTCCGCTCGTTCTGTCTGTCTGCCGGCTTTGAACCCCGCGTGGGGATGCGGATGGATGACTATGCGGCCATCAATCGGATGATCTCGGCCGGTTTGGCGGTGGCGATGATCCCCGAATCATCGCTGTCGACCGACCCGGACATCACCGTCATCCCGATGCCGCTCAGCGACTGCCGCCGTGACGTTCTGCTCGTCTCCCGGGCGGCACGGCCGCAGGTGCGCGTCCGCCACGATCCGATCGTCGATGCGCACAACTCCGCCATCGCCGAGGTGGTCGCCGACGTCCGCACGGTCACCCGGCAGTGGCGGTGACGCTCGGTCCCAGAGCTAGGTGAGTCGAGGTCTCACCGCGGTTTTACAGGGGGTTGAGCCGCCTTCTCACAGCGCGAGGATGGCGGGCACGGTGAGCACGGCGACGTAGTAGCCCATGAACTGGACGCCGGCGTGCATGCCGATCATCCGGTTGAACAGACCGCCGACGAGGCCGACGGTGATCGTCACACCGAGTGCCAGCAGTCCGCCTTCGTAGAGGCAGATGACGCATATGAGGGCCGCGAATCCGGCGATGATCGCCTCGTGGGAGACCGATCGCATCACCCAGGTCGCCGCCCGGTGGGCGTTCGTCATGACGAAGGGGTAGGCGATGGCGACGGCGATGACCGCTGCGATCACGGAGAAGAGTGCGAACTGACCCGTCGTGAGCAGGTCGTGGAGATTGTTCGTCGTCCCCGCCTCCGCGTCGAGAGTATAGACCGGCGGAGCATTGAACAGGGGTGCCGCCGGACCGGCGGCCATCGGCGAAAGCGGCAGCCCGATGGCGATCAGTGGAATAAGAGTTTCGGCGATATAGGTCGATTCCGTTGTTCCATTCCTGACAGTGATGACAGTCGTCAGTCGCTCATAGCCATTCTTGATTCGGCTGCCGACGGCTTCGCCCATGAGCACGGCCATGGCCACGGGTGAGAACACGAAAGTTGCGCTGGTGATCGCTGCCGATCCGCTGGTGTAGGCGAGTTGTTTGCCGCTCAGAGCCTTGAACGGGTTAAGCAGTCTCCTGTCGCCTCTCGGTCGAACATCAGGCGCAAGGTTGAACTCCCGCTTGCCTTCCTGACGCATGGCCCGACGGCCGACAGGCGACATTGCGGAGAACAGGTCGAAGATGAGCGGACCGGTGGCGATTCCCAAGAAGAACGACGTCGTAAAGGTCGCTTCCTTCTGTTCCATAATGAAGGCCTGGAGTCCGACGATGAGCAGAACGAAGGGGATGAGCGCAGCAACGGCGGCTAGTTTTCCCTTTGAGGTATAGGCGACGAGGACGGCGGCAGCGATGAAGATCCACGGAGCGGCGGCACCGATAGCATCAGCGAATGGCGTGAGTACGAGAGCAAAGACAATCGACAGCGGAACTGCTATCGCAACCGATATGACACCACCAGAGATCGCCTTCTGCAAAGCGATGTGAGGGACGCCCAAAGAACGCAGAAGCTGAGCTTCGCGCAACATGGGAACGGCGGTGGTATCCCCTGGTATGCCCAGAAGCGTAGTGGGCACAGCGTGGGAAATATGTTTGGAAATGATCGCTGCAAGGAAGAATGCGATGACGCCCGAGGGCGGAACGCCAATAAGGATCACCAAGAGCGCAAGCGGTGCAACGATGGCTGTTTCGTCTGTGCCGGAGATCAGGCCGATCCCTGTGAAGAGCACTCCGGCAAGGACCGCCATTCCAATTGCCCACAGGACGGGTTCGATGAGTTCTGCGCTCACTTCTCCCCGCCCTTCTCCTGGGCGCGAGCCTCATGATTCTCGACAAGCGCGTCGAAGAGGCCGAGGGCCCGGACCTCTTCTTGGACCGCAGGACGCAGTTCGCGGGGGTCGCCCAGGTCCCCGTATTCCTCGACGATTTCGTCGAGGATCTCCTGGCGATTTCGAGTGTCAGAATCGGATGTAGTGATGACTCGCTTGGGCTTGAACAGCACTCCTGTGATGACCGCGCCGATGATGCAACCGACGATTCCGATGAGGAGTGCATAGGAATGGCCCAGAGTCTCGTCGCCTCGGGAAGCAAAGTACTGATCTGAGATCAGGTAGGCCGGGACAGCGATCCCGACTCCGATGGCTATTCCTCCGATGAGATGTTTGGGGTCGACGGTGTCATTCCACACCTCGAGCAATTGCGGCATCATTGCCTGCCTTCTGTCGGCCGACGGCTGTCGGGAACGTGAATGATGGAACTACCGGCCGAGGACGGCCGAGGACGTTTCGGATGGAAGCGGGATGTCGAGCTGCTCGCCCAGCCATTGGCTGGCCGTCGCCACGGCTTCGAGGTCGACGCCGGTCGAGATGCCCAGGCCCTGGAGCATCCAGAGGAGGTCCTCAGTGGCCAGATTTCCGGAGGCGGTGCGAGCGAAGGGGCAGCCACCGATCCCTCCCGCCGATGCGTCGATCTGACTGACACCTGCTTGGAGCGCGGAATAGACATTCGCAAGCGCCTGGCCATAGGTGTTGTGGGTGTGCAGGGCGATCCGATCGATCGGAATCCCGGCGCCGACCAGGCTATCAAGAACCGCGGTCACATGACCGGGCGTTGCGGTCCCGATGGTATCGCCGAGTGAGATCGTCAGGCAGCCGGCATCGACGAGGCGGCGCGCAGCCGCCGCGACGTGCTCAGGGTCGACCGCGCCCTCCCAGGGATCCCCGAAGACCATCGACAGATAGCCGCGCACCCGCATGCCCGCCGCAGTCGCTGCGCGTGCCACTTCGAGGCTGCGTTCGGTGGTGTGCTGAAGTGGACCGCCGAGGTTGGCCTGCGAGAACGATTCGGTGACGCTGATGAAGACCGAGGCATCTTTCGCTCCCGCCGCGACGGCATCATCGAGACCCCGACTGTTCGGGACGAGGACGGGGAACGCGATATCGGAGTCCAGGTCGAGCCCTGCGAGCACCGATCGGGTGTCGGCCATCTGCGGAACAGCCTGCGGAGAGACGAAGCTTCCGGCTTCGATGGTCTTCAGGCCGGCTTCGGAGAGCCGCCGGATCAGTTCGAGCCGGGTGGAGACAGGAAGTGTGCGTGCTTGCGACTGCAGACCATCTCGAGCGCTGACTTCGCAGACGCTGACCTCGGTCGGCAGGTTCGACGGCACGAACTGCTGTGGGAGCTGTGCCGTCATCGCGATGCACCGGAGCGGAGTTCGTCGAGGATGGACTGGACCCTGTCGAACCGGAATGCCTTCTCTTCGATGAGGCGGTCCACGATGATCGCGGTCTCTTCGGCGTTCGCTCCGGCAGAGGCAGCGAGGTTCTTCGCATGCAGAGACATGTGTCCGCGCTGCACACCCTCGGTGGCGAGAACTCGCAGTGCCGCGAGGTTCTGCGCCAAGCCGGCGGCGACGATCATCTCGGCGAGATCCTGTGCGGTCGCCACCTCGGCGATCTGCAGAGCAGTGCGCGCGGCGGGATGGACCTTGGTGGCGCCCCCGACGAGGCCGACGGGCATGGGCATCTCGAGGGTGCCGACCAGGTCGCCGTCGGCATTCCTCTCGAACGTCGAGAGAGAAGAGTATCGGCCGTCGACGAGCGCATGGGAATGCGCTCCGGCCTCGACCGCACGAGTGTCGTTGCCCGTTGCGAGGACGACTGCCGAGATGCCGTTCATGATGCCTTTGTTGTGAGTGGCCGCTCGATAGGGGTCGGCTGCGGCGAGTTCGTAGGCATGGAGGATGTTGTCGATGACCTCATTCCCGCCGAGCAGATCCCTGTCGAAGACTGCCCGTGCCCGAGACAGTCGACGGTCCGCCTTGTTTGTGAGGATGCGTAGGAGTGCGTCGCCTCCGGCAATGGTTGCCACGGCTCCGGAGACCGCCTCAGCCATCGTGTTGACCGCATTCGCCCCCATCGCGTCTCGGACATCGACGAGGAGGTGGACGAGAACGTACGTGGTCGTCCGCGCTTCGACGAGACGGACCTCGAGGCCCTTGACTCCGCCGCCGACCTCGACGAGCTTGGGGTCCTGCGCATTGGCCAGGTCGATGATCTCGGCTTGCCGTTCGAGGACACGTATCCGAGCGGCCTGCGGATCCGCCACGTTGATGAGCTGAATCTGTGCCTGCATGATGGGCTCGGTCGAACTTGTGAAGAAGCCGCCGTGCGGACGTGCCATGCGTGCTGCGTTGCTGGCGGCGGCGATGACGGAGGCCTCTTCGGTCGCCATGGGAACGAGGACGTCGGTGCCGTTGATCGTGAAGTTGGTGGCTGCGCCGAGAGGAAGCGAGAACACTCCGAAGATGTTCTCGCTGAGGTTCGCGGCATCTTCGGGGCCGAAGGCATCCGCATCGATCTGGCTGAACAGGTCGGCGTCGAGACCGGTCGAAGCCGCGACGGCTTCCCTGCGGTCATCGACCGACATGTTTCTGAAGTCGGCAATTCGGCTGTTCTCTGCCATCGTAAGTCTCCAGTCAGGTCGTCTTCGGCCGGCATCGGCCGTCAGTCGGAGTTCCTCCGCAGAGATCAGTCAACCAAGGCATCCACGAACTTGCCATGTCTCTTTCGGACATGAGATCTTCTCGGCTATAGCTCTTCCGGACATAGCGAGAGCGATCTAGAGGAACGACTTCAGCTTGTCCAGACGGAGAGCGACCTGAAGGCGGAATGCCCGCTCCGGTGCCCTCCACCCCTGACCGAGTACGAGATCGGCTCTCTCCAGGCGTTGCTTGACGGTGTTGACATGCACCGACATTCGGGTCGCGGTGCTGCGGATGTTCATGCCGGATTCGAAGTACTCCCGCAGCGTCGAGAGCAGCTCGGCTGAATGGGTTCGGTCCCATCGGCGCAGCGGCCCGAGCATCCGTTCCATGAATCTCTCCACCTGCTCCGGCGCGGTGCCGAACATTGCGGTATAGGGTGCGAAGTCCTCGGTGGGAAAGATTCCTTCGCTGATGCCGAGGGAATTGAGAATGCGGATGCATGACCACATTTCGTCCTCGGCGGTGCGCAGCTGTTTCCGGTCGTAATCGGTGTCGGAGATGATCACCAACGAACTGTCGAGGGCGCCCGACTCCTCGAACAGGGTGTCCAGGGTGGGCCTGTCGCGGAACACGGCGCTGGGAAGGAGCACCGTGATCCCGGGGGATCGCTGCGTCATGAGAATGCGCGGCTCGATGCGGACCAGGTGGGCGCCGAGGCGGTCATCGTTATCGCTGTCGCCCTGAATCGTCATCAGTCTCCAGGGTCCGGAGAGGCTGAAGCTGCCGATTCGGGAACGGGCCTCGAGCTCACTGAGATCACGAGTGCCGGCAATGATGTCGACTGCGAGTTCCCCACGGACTCGGTTCTCGGCATCGGCCCGGGCTTGTTCGTTCATTCGGATGAGCGCGAGCGTCTGCGCCGCCTGAGCGACGATGTTCGCGTCACCGTCCGCCGGTTCGCCGGTGAAGCGGACGAACAGTCCGCTGTGCTGTCGGCGGTGGGAAGCCACCGAGGCGACATACAGGTGCTGTGCTCCATCGACCTGTGCGCTTCGGCCCGTCGCCCGGCTGTGACTCAGCGCCGCGTGGACGTCAGCATTGTCCACCGCGATGCCGTCGAAGAATTCCTCGTCGGCGGGGAAGTTCGGAGAGCCGAGGCGTCCACTGTCGACGACGATCACGTCGGCCTGGAGCAATTTGGAGATGGCGTCGAGAACTGCGGGGACTCCTTGTCCCTGCAGGACGAGCTGCGTCAGCTGTTCCTCGACCTCGACGAGCCGTTGGAGGGTGCTGGCCTGCGCGGCTGCCGTCTCCTCGGCTTCCGCGGAGGCTTGGGCCGCCGCTGCGAGGTCTCCCATCAGCTGCGCCGTCTTCAGCACCACGGAAGCGTGGTCTGCGAGAGCTGACAGCAGGGTGATCTCGTCGGTGGTGAAGTCATGTGGATAGCGGTTGGCCGCGAAGAGTGCGCCGAGGACTTCGCCGTCGACGACCATCGGCACTCCGAGGAGTGATTCCATGCGCTCGGCCTTCACCGCGGAGTCGACGCGTCTTTCGTGAGGCAGTCGGGTCAGATCGTAGTTCGACGTCCACTGTGCGGCGCGATCACGCACGACCTGTCCTGCCAGTCCGACGCCGGGAGGCACTCGCAGTTCTTTGAGATTCGCCGAGATCGCTCCGCGACTTGCCTGAACACGCAGGTCGTCGGTCTCCGGATAGTACTGGGAGAGGTAGGCGATATCGCATCCGATGAGTGTTTGGGCACGGTCGACGAGCTTCTGCAGCAGCTTCTCGGTGTCTCGCACACGGATGAGCTCCGAGGCGCTTTCGAGCAGGGCCGAACGCTCTCGATCCTTCTGCTTCCACCGGGTCATGGTCGCCGACAAATCGGAGAAGGAGTCGATGAGCTCGGGGTGGTCCTCGATGCCGCCGGTTAGGGCCGACCGGTTGAGATCTATCCCGCGGGAGAGGGCTCTGACGATGTCGGTCACGGCGGTGGCGGACACGGTCCCCGACTCATCATCGATCTCTGTCATGAGACCAGTGTCGCAGGGGCTCGGTGCCGCCGCCGCACCCGGCATCGGATGGGTGCTTCGCCTGAGCGGTCGTGGCCGTCAGCCGGCTGCGGCGGATCCTGCGTGCTCGGTTTCGCGCACCACCGGCAGTTCACACGTCGTCGAAGCCACCTGGCGGTAGCCGGACAGGAACGTGTCGAGACGTTCGATCGCCTCGGTGAGCACCTCGACCGAGGGCAGGGTGACGAGCCGGAAGTGATCGGGCTTGGGCCAGTTGAAGGCCGTGCCGTGGGAGACGAGGATCTTCTGTTCGCGCAGCAGATCGAGGGCGAACTGCTCGTCATCCGTGATGCCGAACTTCTCGACATCGAGCTTCGCGAACATGTACAGCGCACCGTCGGCGCGGTGGGCCGAGACGCCGTCGATCGAATTCAGGCCCTCGTAGGCGACCTGCATCTGTGCGCCGAGGCGGCCGGTCGGCAGGACGAGGTCGTCGATCGACTGCTTTCCGCCCAGGGCTGCCTGAATGGCGTGTTGGGCAGGAACGTTCGAGCACATGCGCATGTTCGCCAGCAGTTTGATGCCCTCGAGGTAGCTGTGCGCCTCGTCGAGCGGTCCGGTGATCGCCAGCCAGCCGGAGCGGTAGCCGGCGACCCGGTAGGCCTTCGACAGACCCGAGAAGGTCAGGCACAGCACATCGTCGCCGGTGAGTGTGGCCATGTTGACCAGTTCGACGCCGTTGTAGGTGATCTTCTCGTAGATCTCGTCGGAGAAGACGATGAGCCCGTGGCGACGGGCGATGTCGGCGATCTTCTCAAGCGTCTCCTGCGAGTACACCGCGCCGGTCGGGTTGTTCGGGTTGATGACGACGATTCCGCGGGTCCGTTCGGTGATCCGGGACTCGAGGTCGGCCAGATCCGGCTGCCAAGCGTCTTCCTCTGCACAGCGGTAGTGGACCGGGGTACCGCCGGACAACGCCACCGAGGCGGTCCACAGCGGATAGTCGGGCCCGGGGACGAGGATCTCGTCCTCCGGGTTGCACAGCGCCTGCAGGCTCAAGGTGATGAGTTCGCTGACTCCGTTGCCGAGGAAGACCTCGTCGGTGCCGAGATTGTGGATGCCGCGGGTCTCGTAGTACTGGACGACGGCGCGGCGGGCGGAGAGGATTCCCCGCGAGTCGGAATAGCCCTGCGTCACCGGCAGGTTCGCGGCGATGTCCTGGACGATCGCCTCGGGGGCTTCGAATCCGAAGGGGGCAGGGTTGCCGATGTTGAGCTTGAGGATCGTGTGCCCGGCGGCTTCCATCGCCTGGGCCTCTTCGAGGACGGGTCCCCGAATGTCATAGAGGACATTGGCCAACTTCGACGACTGCCTGAACATGTGAACCGAAAAACCTTTCATACGACTGCTGCTACATCCACGCTAGGACCCCCGCAGAGGTGGTTCTGACCAAACAGAGGCCCGTTTCCCAGACCTTTGCTCGGTTCGGAGGACCGTTGTGCAGACCTTTTGCAACTGGGCCACACGATACTCTGGGGAGCATGGCGGATGTGAAGCCGGGGCCCCGCCGGAGGGGGCGCCCACCTAAGGAAAGCGGCAGTGACGCTCGGACAGCGATCACCGATGCCGCTTCGGCCGAGTTCGCCGAGAAGGGCTATGACAAAGCGTCGATCCGCGGCATCGCCCGTCGTGCCCAGGTCGACTCCGCACTCGTTCACCACTATTTCGAGTCCAAAGCCGGGCTCTTCGCCGAGGTGGTCAAGCTTCCCGTGCGACCTGACCACATCGTCCGCTCGGCTTTGGACGTACCGGATGACCGCCTCGGCGAGTCTCTCGTACATACGGTGCTCAGCGCCTGGGAACGCTCGAGCGTGAAATCGATCGGGGTGACCGTTCTGCGGTCTGCGGTGAGCGACTCGGCGGCCGGCCGTCTGATCAGGCAGTTTCTGCTGCGTGAGCTCAAAGGGTCGGTGATGCGCAGGATCGAGGCCAGCGGTGTCGACAGTGCCGAGGCTGACCTGCGAGCCAGCCTCGTCCTCACTCAGATGGCGGGCGCGCTCATTTTTCGCCACGTCCTCGACCTCGAACCCCTGGCGTCGATGTCGGTCGACGATCTCACTGCACGCCTGTCGCCCGCCGTGCAGGGCCATCTCGACGGGGTCAGCGACGCGAAGTGAGCCGAACGGCTCCAGCACGATTGCGCCTCACCAGCGGTGGGGGGGCAGTCATGAAATCTCTCCCTGAGAACCCTTGACCGAAGCGCCCTCGGGTGTCATATTCAGCGCATGATGAATAATTCGGTGGAGGCACGAGGGCTGACGATCCGCAGGGGTCGAAAGACAGTGATCGACTCACTGGACCTCGAGTTGCCCAGGGGCGCGATCGTCGGGCTGTTGGGGCCCAGCGGCAGCGGAAAGACGACACTCATGCGGGCCGTCGTCGGGGTCCAGATCGTCGCAGGCGGACGGGTCCAGGTGCTGGGCCGCCCTGCCGGATCGGCAGATCTGCGCCACCGAGTCGGCTATATGACGCAGTCGGCGAGCATCTATGACGACCTCAGCGTGCGGTCGAATCTGCGCTACTTCGCACGAGTGCAGGGCGCTCCGAAGACCGATGTCGACCGAGTCCTCGAACGCACGGACCTGACAGGGCAAGCCGATCAGCTTGCACGGTCGCTCTCCGGAGGTCAGGCCAACCGAGTGTCACTGGCTGCGGCGATGCTCGGATCCCCGGACCTGTTGGTCCTCGACGAACCGACCGTGGGTCTCGATCCTGTGCTGCGCAGTGATCTGTGGGACCTCTTCCGCGGCCTCGCCGAGGAGGGAACGACGCTGCTGGTCTCGAGCCACGTCATGGATGAGGCCACACGCTGTGACCGACTGCTGCTCATGCGGGAGGGCGCGATCATCGCCGATACGACACCGCGCGATCTGCTCTCCAGCACGGGGGCCGCCTCGGCGGAAGAAGCGTTCCTCGACATCATCGAAGTGGACACGGCTGGAATGGGATCTTCCGGGCGGAGCCGGCGATCGGGGACCCATCTGCTCTCGCGAGGCGGTCGCGTTGGCAGGGTCCGCGGCGCGGAAAAGGGAGGTCGGCGATGAACCCGATGCGCACTCTGGCGACAACGGGACGCGTCCTCGTCCAGATCCGGAATGATCCGCGCACGATCGCCCTGCTGCTCATCGTCCCGAGCCTCCTGATCGGCCTGGTGGCGTGGATCTTCGATGAGACCGAGGTGTTCGCCGATATCGGGCCGGCGATGCTTGCGCTCTTCCCGTTCATCGTCATGTTCCTCGTCACCAGCATCGCGACCCTGCGCGAACGCCGCAGCGGAACGCTCGAGAGGCTGCTGTCGATGCCGTTGGGGCGCGGTGACTTCATCCTCGGCTACACCCTGGCGTTCGGACTGCTTGCCGTCGTGCAGACGGCCGTGGCCGTCGGCTACGCGACCCTGGTGTGCGGTCTGGAGATCGAAGGGCCGGTCTGGCTGCTATTCGTCGTGGCGATCGCCGATGCGCTGCTTGGTACGGCTTTGGGCCTGCTGGCCAGCGCTTTTGCACGTACCGAGTTCCAGGTCGTGCAGTTCATGCCCGTCTTCGTGTTCCCGCAGATCCTGCTCGGCGGGATCTTCCTCCCGCGTGATCAGCTGCCCGACGTGCTCGAGGTGATCGGCGACTGGCTGCCGCTCTCGCACGCGATCGATGCACTGGACGCGGTGTCGACCGGTGACGAGGACACCGCCTATATCTGGCTGAGAGTGCTCTTCATCGCCTGCTGGATCGTCGGCGCCGTCATCGTCGGTTCGCTCACCCTTCGGCGGCGGACGCCGTGAGACGGGGCGGGGCCTGGGGTGCCACGAGCTGAGGCGTCAGTTCGCCGAGGACCCCATGGGCTCGGTGCGGTCACTGAGTTCGTGGGGTCGGCGACCGTCCCCACGGACGAACGCGAGGTAGCACAGCCACAGGGCGAGAGCCCACAGCAGGCCGACCCACAGCGCCGGGCGCGAGTCGGGGACGATGCCGACCATGACCAGCACGAAGAGAATGAATGCCACGGTGAGCCAGGAACCGAGGGGCCATAAAGGCACGGGGAATTCGCTGGGCAGACGGTTCTCCCGGGTGATCACGAGTTTCATCCGAAGGTGGGCGGCGAGGATGACCAGCCAGACCAGCAGCGTGGCGAAGGTGGCCAGTGCCCCGAGCAGGAACAGAGCCTGGTCGGGGTAGAGGTAATTGAGAAGCACTCCGACGAGCAGGGCGACGACCATGGTGATGACTGTCATCACGGGCACGCCATTGCGGGAGGTGCGGGCGAAGGACCGTGGGGCCTGCCCCTGTTCAGCCAGCCCATGGAGCATCCGGCCGGCGCCGTAGATATCGGCGTTCATCGCAGACAGCGCCGCAGTGATGAGGACGACTTGGAGGACGGCAGCGGCTGCCGTGAAACCGACGGAGTCGAAGATCGCGACGAAGGGACTGACGTCGGAGGTGATCTGGTTCCACGGCAGGATGCACATGATGACGCCGAGGGTGAGCACGTAGAACAGCAGGATGCGCACCGGCACCGAATTGATGGCTGCCGGGATCACCTTCTTCGGGTTCTGCGCCTCTCCAGCGGTGACGCCGATGATTTCGACGCCGCCGAAGGCGAACATGACAATGGTGAACGAAGTGAGCAGACCCCAGATTCCATTGGGGAAGAAGCCGCCGTGGTCGAACAGGGCCTGCGGTCCCATATGGTCGTGGTCGGCGATGCCGAAGCCGAAGATGATGATCGCGATGCCTGAGGCGATGAGGGCGATGATTGTGACGATCTTGATGAGCGCGAACCAGAACTCAAGCTCACCGAAGACCTTCACTCCGATCATGTTGATCGCCGCAATGAAGAACACCACGGCGAGCACCCAGATCCACCGAGGCACCTCGGGGAACCAGAAGCCCATGTACACGCCGATCGCGGTGGCGTCGAAGACGGCGACGAGGACCATTTCGAAGGCGAAGGTCCAGCCGACGAGGAACCCTGCGAACGGGTGGAGATAGTGGGAGGCGTATTGGCCGAAGGAGCCGGAGACGGGGTGGCGGACGACGAGTTCGCCGAGGGCGCGCATGACCATGAAGACGGCGGCGCGCGATGATGTAGGCCAGCAGTACGGCAGGTCCGGCCGATTGGATCGACGCCGACGAGCCCATGAAGAGGCCGGTGCCGATGGCCGAGCCAAGGGCCATGAAACGGATGTGGCGGGCGGTCAGGCCTCTTTTCAGGCCTGCGTTCTCCCCGTGCTCGTCGGCTGAAACCATGGGTGTCCTTGACTCTCGACTGCCCGGGGCCACCCTTCGAATCCGGGTTCTGTCTCGGCCCCACGGCCATCTCAGAATCTCATATGGACAAGGAGGTAGTAGACGGACCCCGGAGCAAAGAGTCAGAGATCACTCAAGCCGTCTGCCTGTCACTGGCGAGCATCCCGAAGATGAGGGTGTCGGTCCACTCGCCCTTCGACCACCAGTCCTTGCGCAGGTGCGCCTCCTCCCGCATGCCGATCCTCCGAGCCAATTTCGCCGAGGCTGTGTTCCGCGAGTCCATCTGTGCGAATACCCGGTGGAGGCCGTAGTGATCGAAGGCGACGTTGAGGACGGCGATGGCCGCTTCGGTGGCGAAGCCGTGGCCGCTGGCGGCCGGATCGAGGATCCAGCCGATCTCCGCTTTCTCATCACTGCCGTCTTCGAGCCACAGCGCGATATCGCCGATGACGCGTGAGCCTTCTAGGGAATAGAGACCGTCGGCAGTTTCGATGACCAGCGCCAGGCTACGGGATTCGGTCTCGAGCCCCGTGCGGGGGAGGCGTTTGGCGATCTCGGTCTCGGCCATCTCTGCGGTCCAGGGGTCCTGGAGGAGGAACCGAGAGACGTCCTCACGGGAGTAGATCGGAAGGTGCGCCTCGGCGTCGGACTCGCGAAACGTGCGCAGGTGCAGCCGGTCGGTGGTCAGCGGAAGTTCGAGTGGTTCCATGTGCCTACTCTGCCAGGCGAATCTGTGGGGATGACGAGCAACGCTGGGAACGGGGCTCTGGCGAATGCGTGACTAACGCATGCGAGCTGACGGCCTCCAGCCTGATCGGCATCCGCGTGAGGTGAGTGGAGGGAACTTGGAGCCTGAGTCAGCTCGCAGCTCGGCCTTTGCGCCTCTGAACAATGGAGATCACGATGCTGCCGAAGAGCAGCAGACCGGCACCGGCGAACAGCACAGGCAGCGACCCGAGCCCCGTCCGCGGAAGCGCCCCGTCGGCATCTGATCCCGCAGCTGCTGTTGTATCTGATTCGTCGAAATCTTTGCCTCCAGCGTCCGAAGCGGCATCTGAATCCGAGCTACCGGAGGCTCCCGCGCTCGCATCACCGTTCGATTTCGAGTCTGAGGCGGCAACAGCTTCGTTGCCCCCGTCTGCGGACGAACCATCATTCTCATCTGAGGCAGAGGCATCCGCATCGCTCGATGCACTGTCGTCGAAATTCGCGTCGGAGTCCTTCGGCGGATCGGTCGGCGGAGGCGTGGGTCCGACACCGTCTCCCTGAGCAGTGACGATGACTCGAAATCGCGCTTGATCTCGCTTGGTGTCGTTCCCCGCCGATTCGGGGAGACGGATGGAGACTGTGATCGATTCCTTGTCGCTCGGGGAGAGCGTGCCGAGCCAGAACGGGGATTCGGTATCAAGTGCTTCGCCGAGGGGAGCGGATACGGTGTCGTCGAATCCGGTGATCGTGACCTCGGCGAAGTCATAGAGTGGGCCATGCGGTGAGGTGGATTCGAAGCGGAGACCGGTCATGACGTCCTCATCGGTCGTCTGCGAGACGATGAGTCTCTCCGACTTCGTGTCGCCGGGCACAAAGGTGAGGTCGGTGAAGAGCTTGCCGGGTGCGCTCCCGTCGGGACGGGTGACGACGATCTGACCATCGGCGCTCGCTGAGGCGGGGGCGAGCATTCCGCCGACCGTGGAGAGCAGCAGGACGAACATCGCGACTGCTGTTGACTGAACGACACCACGAGTCATCGCACAAATACCTCGACGACCATGTCGTTGCTTGGCGTGGTCGAGCCCCACCATTCCATGACAACCCACTGCACCTGGCGCCCGTCGAAGCTATCGATGTTGTTAGCGTAAGGAGCGAGATTGACGGGATGAGCTGCGGACTTGTCGAAGTCGCCTCCATTGATCCAGTAACTCGAGGCGAGATATTGGACTGAGTTGTCGAGGGTCCGACTCCCGGAAGTGTCTCCTGTGAAGGCGTTCGAAAATGTTGGGTATGCCTCGATGTTGATCCAACAAAGACTTGTTGCACAACTAGGGAAAGCGTCCCTGTTCGTCTTGGTTCGGTTGGAGCTCACAATCCACGAATAGAGCTGGCGATCATTTGTAGTGAGTTCTGCTCCGGCAAGTGAGGTGGATCCTTCTCGGTGCAGGAAAGACAGCCTGGCTCCGAGGCCACTGGCCGGATCCAGGCGGCTGGCTGCCAGAGTCGAAGCTTGTGTTCTCCAATTGATCGAACCGGATCCCGAAGAGTTGCGCCAGGATGTGACCTTGAGTGTGGAGTTATTGGTCAGACGAGTGGAGTCGCAGGCCCAAGTCCTAACTCCGAGGCGTCCGTCTCCTCCGCCTGATCCAAACTCACCATTACGGACAACGGGGACGATGATCATCGAGGAACCGTTTGAAGAATAAGTAGGAAAGTCCTTCAGCCGGTAGACGTTGGGATTTTCAGCAGGATTGGGAACCGAGCACCAGCGGCCGACTCCGCCCGTGGTCTGGTCAGCCGTTGCACGGTCGGTGAGGTAGGCCGTCGTTACGCTAACCGGAACAAGCAGGAGCAACGCAGCCAGGATTGCAGTGATCATCCACGCTCTGCGGTGCGTCGGTTTCGGAAAGCGGCTCGTCAAGGCTTGCCCGCCTGCTTGAGTTGTAGCGAGTTTCTCATCGTGAAAATGGACTGGACGTCCAGACTGGCGCTGCGCCGGTTGAGAAGCTCGACTGCGACGTCGACCTTCTTCCCTGCCGAATTCGTGGCAGTTGCCGGCATTGACAGATCGAGAGTGACGGTCGCGGTGCCACCGGGCTTGAGAGTCTTGCCCAGATCCACCTTGTGGGTGAACCCGCTAGTGGTAAAGGCGGAGCTGGGAATGTCCTTCTTCGTGCCGTTGACGGTGGCGGAAGCCCGCAGATAGGTTCGCACGGCTGCGTAGTCATCGGCGCTCGACGGGGTTCCCGCAATGTCTAGGGTTCCCACTGCCGCAGTGGCGGACTCAGTCGAGTTCGAAACCGTGTACGTCCACCGCTGAGCCTGGACTCCGGGAATGATCCCTTTGCTTCCTGCAGGCACGACGATGTTCGGGTTCGACCTGGTCGAGACACTGGTGGGCCCGGACTGAGCGATTTCGGCCTCAAGTGTCCCCGCTCTGACTTTTGTGGTCTCCGACTCTGTTGAAGCAGACCACGCCGCATACGTCGCTCCGCCGCCGATGAGCAGTGCGCCGGCCGCAGCGGCGGCTGCGGCAGCGAACACTGCGCGACGGAAAGACATGTGCGTACTCCTCAGGTAGAGACGGGGATTGAGGAAGAGTCGAAGGGTGGGTCCGAAACAGCCGAACCCACCCTGAAGCTGATACGGATCAGTTACCGGGGACCTGAGTGAGGGTGTAGTCCACAGCGAAGTTGAGCGCACCGAGCTTGGCATCGTTGTACTGACCCTCGGTGCCCCACGGGAAGGTGATCGTGGTCGTCACCTCGACTGTGCCTTCACCTTCACCGGCGAGAGTCTCGCCGTCGAGTGTGAGGTCCCCGGTTGCTCCGGTCAGTCCAGTCGCTGCAAGATCTTCGGACTCGATGGCACCGGACAGGGCAGTGTCGGCGGGTGCGTCAGTAGAGGGAGTCACGTCGATAGTGCCGTCGAATTCAGCCTTGATGTTCTCGCCCTCGAGGGTGACGGGAATCGACTGCGTGTAGGTGAGAATGTCGCCGGGGACGATCTGGTCAGAACCGGGGTTGAACGCCACCGGATCGGTTGCGGTGCCGGATCCGTCGCCTTCGTGGCTGATCTCCCAGCCACCACCGGCGGGCGTGCCGAGGTCCAGAGTTCCAGCGGAAATGACCCCGTCGCCGCCTTCAGCTTCGTCGGTCCAGAACGATACGGTGCTGGCTCCGCCGACGAGGAGAGCGACGCCGATGCCGCCAGCAATGAGTGCCTTCGTTGATTTCTTCACGTGTGATCCTGTGTGTACGGGAGGGGTGGTTGTCGACGCGTGAAGCCATCAAATAGTCACATACTGGACTTCAATTGCGTCATGATGCAGGTAATCAGCATCCGTGAATTATGGTAATTGATAAACTTACAACAGGCAACGTAAATTGTGCAAAAGAGAAGTGATCTTGACCGCAGGCATCATTGTTTGATATCTGCTTCGGATGGTAGTTGCTTCTTCCTCCGATGCTCGATGAAGCTGCGGATCAACATGATGACTGCGTAGCCGATGAGGCAGACACCGACGATCGTGGCGATGGTTTGTCGGTTGCCCATCGGCACTAACTGGCCGAGGTATCCGACGTACGGAATGTGGTAAGTGACGACTCCTCGGATCTGTTCGGGGCGGACAGGGAGGGGATCCTCGGCGTTGTTCGCATCTCCCTGGGTCCGATAGCGAGTCTTGCCCTCGACGACATCCACCGCCACGACGCGGTGCGTCACCGTCAGAGGCTCTCCGGACTTCAGCTGATAGGTCACGACATCGCCGAATGTGACCTCGCCGGCTTCGACATGTTTGGACACGACGATCGAGCCGGTCGGAATGGTCGGCTCCATCGATCCGGAGATCACCGTAAACGGCTCTGCTCCGATGACTCTCGGCACCACAACCGTGAGCACGATGATGAGCGCGAAGATGCCTGCCAGTGTCCAGGCGATCACCTGCAGGGCGATGCTCAAACGGCGCATCCAAGGGGAGCGGGAATTCGTGGATTCTTCTTCACGGCGCTGCCGACGGCTGACCGGCGGCGGATCGACCTCCGGCGACCGGGTGTCTTCAGAAGAATTCTCGGACATGCTTCCAGTCTGCCATTTTGTGACAGCCGATGTTGTCAGGATCGGTGATACTGAAATTCGCCGTCGAGGACATGTTTGAGCTCAGCTGATAACTTTCGACATCTCAGGCATGCTCGCTCTGTCACCGCCTCAGCGCCTGCCCCCACGACAGCTTCGGACCCGACTTCAGGATCGAGCGCTCGAAGATCCTCGTGGCCAGCAGCAGCGCGAGCAACGTGGTGACGATGAGGATGAGCAGGGACACCAGCGGTTCCCACCATTCGATCGTGCCGAGAAAGACGCGCATCGGCACTGCCACCGCTGCCGAGAACGGAATGTAGGACAGCACCGCCATGACCGTTTCGTTCGAGGAGAAGATGATGACACCCATATAGGGCAGGAAGATGAGCATCATGATCGGCGTGCTGGTCGAGGGAAGGTCCTCGGTGCGCGAGACCATAGAGGCGGCGGCCGCATAGAGGGCGGCGACCATGACGAAGCCGACGATGAAGAGCGGGACGAACCAGGCGATCGGTTCGGCGACCTTGTCCAACACCATGTCGTTTCCGCTGATGGCGGCACCCGCGAGGACCGCGACCGCGGTGAGCCCGATCTGCGCGAAGGCGAGGATCGTACACGCGATGACCTTGCCGAACATGAGCACCCGTGCCGAGGTGGACGCGAGCAGGATCTCCACGATCCGCGACTGCTTCTCCTCCACCACGGACGAGGCGATCGTGTTCCCGAACGTCATCGCCGCCATGAAGAACACCAGACCGAGGCCGAGCCCGATGAAGTACGTGAGCGCCGGGTCCGGGGCATCGGGATCGAGGAGTTCGACCTCAGGAGTGAGACTGAGTGCGCCGATGAGCGATTCCGGTGCCGAACGCAGGGACAGCACCGCCACCCCGGTCGGCGAATCCTCCGATTCGACGACGGCGGATTCGACCTCCTCGGAGTTGATCAGGGCTTTTGCCTCGTCGACGTCATCCACTTCGACGGTCTCGATATCGTCGATCCCCTCGACGGCTTTCGCCCCCGCCGAGGTGACCGCCACCTTGTCCGTGGAGGAGAACAGTGAGGGCAGCGCTCCGGAGACCCCGACGAGTACGCCGAAGAGGACGATGCTCAGGATCGTCGAGACCATGAAAGCTTTCGACTTCAGCCTGACCATGATCTCGCGTTCGATGACGAGTCCGATCGCGGTGGTGAATCCGGCTCGGCTGCTGCCGGCGCGGGCTGCTTGAGTGCCGTCGGCGGCGGTGGTCGTTTCGGTGGTGCTCATGCCTGCGTGACCTCCTGGAAGAGACGGTTGAGGGCAACGTCGTGCGGAGCGAAGGACGACACCGAGGAGACGGTGAGCGCTTTGCGCAGGACCGCCTCGGCGGCATCGGCATTCGGGGCCGTGAACCGGACCCAATTGCCGTCGAGCTCGACGACGGAGATATCGGGCAGACCACGCACCCAGCCGAGGTCCGCATCCGTCTGCAGCGTCCACTCGGGCAGACTGCGCTGCCGGCGCAGTTCCGCGGTGGTGCCTGCTGCGACGAGGCGGCCGTCGTTGATGATGACGAGATCGTCGACGAGGCGTTCGACGAGGTCGAGCTGGTGGCTGGAGAAGAGCACTGGGGCGCCGGAGGAGGCGAAGGCGGTGAGGACGCCGAGGGTGCGTTCGACGGCAGCAGGATCGAGGCCGGAGAACGGTTCGTCGAGGACGAGGGCTTGCGGGTCGTGGATGAGCGCCGCAGCGATCTGGACCTTCTGCTGATTGCCGAGGCTGACCGATTCGAGAGTATCGGTGGGTTCGCCCTTGAGGTCGAGCTGCTCGAGAAGGTCGAGGCCGCGCTTCATCGCCGCTTGGCGGGTGAGGCCGTGGAAGCGGGCGAGGTAGACGAGCTGATCGATGATCGGCATCTTCGGGTAGAGACCTCGCTCCTCGGGCATGTAGCCGATCGCACTGCGGTGATGTGCCGTGATCGGATCACCGTCGACGAGGATGCGGCCGGAGTCCGCGGCGAGAACGCCGAGGAGGATCCGCATGGTCGTGGTCTTGCCCGAGCCGTTCGAGCCGACGAAGCCGGTCATCCGGCCGTCGCTGATGTCGAAGCTGAGGTCGTGCAGCACCTGCTTGTCGCCGAAGCTGCGGTTGATGTTCTCCAAGGTGATCATGCTTCAACGCTATGTGAGGCGCGGTGCGAGCGGATCAGTCTTGAGGGTGAATTCGGTACCCTGCGTGAGGGGGATCGCGGCTCTTCGCAATCGAGGGTGCAAATGGGGTCGGAAGGCGCCTGCGAAGAGTCCGAATATCCCCTGTTGCGTGGTTCGGTACGCGAGTATCATTCAGCCCATGACGAGACCGAGTGAGATCCTCGGCAGCGTAGTCGCCGCCAGTGAACGCGAGCAGCTTGAGACGTTCCTGGACTATCTGCGCGACGCCGTCGTGCGCAAAGTCAGCGGCGTCTCGGAAGAGGATGCCCGGCGCAGCCCGGTTCCGACCGGCACCAACCTCGGCGGCCTGATCAAACACCTTCGGTGGGTGGAAATTGGCGGGTTCGCCCAGCAGATCGGGCAGATCCCCGTAGCGGAACTGCCGACACCGCCGTGGACCGACGCAGACCCTGAGGCCGACCTGCGGTTGGAGCCGGACGAGAAGCTGGACGATGTCATCGGTGCCTACCAGGCGGAGTGCGACCGCTCCCGAGAGATCGCCGCCCAGCATAGCCTCGACTACTCTCCGCAGGGCTCGGAGCTGACGTTGCGGTGGGTGTACCTGCACGTGATCCTGGAGACCAGCCGGCACGCGGGACACGCGGACATCGTGCGCGAGATGATCGACCACACCGTTGGCGACTGACTGCTCGCCGCGCGGCGGCGGCATAGGGTGGCAGCGAGAGGGAGTAGCGACGGCGCCAACGGCAGTGGCGACCTCTGTCTAGCCCCCGACCTTCGCCACGCCGTTCTCGTACGCCCAGATCACTGCGTGGATGCGATCGCGGATGCCGAGTTTCGACAGCAGGTTCGACACGTGGGTCTTCACGGTCGCCTCACCGACGAAGAGGTTGTTGGCGATCTCGGAATTGCTGGCCCCGGTCGCCACCAATTGCAGAACCTCGAGCTCGCGGTCGGTGAGGTGGTCGAGCTCAGGAGCTGTCGGCGTCGCAGGTTCCGGGGTGGACACGGATCGTTCGATGACACGGCGAGTGACCTCGGGGGAGAGCAGGCCGTCTCCGGCGGCCAAGGCGGTCACTGCGTCGATGAGCTGCTCGGCCTCGGCGGTTTTGAGCAGAAAACCACTTGCGCCGGCATCGAGTGCACGAAACAGGAAGTCGTCGCGGTTGAAGGTCGTGAGCATAAGGACCGCTCCGGCAGCGCCGCGGCGGACGATCTCCTCTGTCGCCTCGAGCCCATCCATAACCGGCATCTGCACATCCATGCAGATGACATCGGGTGACAGCTCAAGTGCCCTGTCGATGGCGATCTGCCCGTTCTCGGCCTCGCCGACAACGGCGATCCCGTCCTCGCTTTCGAGGATCGTGCGGAAGCCGGTGCGGACCATGGACTGGTCGTCGACGAGAAGGACTCGGATCATATGGATGCCTTCGCAGAGGTGTCGGGGCGATTGTGGGTGACTGGGTCTGCAGTTCCAGAAGAAGCTGGGTCGTCCGGGCAGACAGTGCTGCGTGGATAGGGGATGCGAGCACGGACGAGCCAACCGCCGCGTGACTTCGGGCCCGCTTCGAGGCTGCCGCCGAGGGCGCTCATCCTCTCCCGCATACCGACGATGCCCAATCCCAGTCCTTCGCTCTGAGTTCGTCCCTCGGCTTCGGGCCGGGCACCAGCGGAAACAGACGTGGCCGCACCGCCTGCCGGGTGAGAATCACTGACTTCGACCTCGAGATCACTGCTGCCGTAGCGCAGCCGTACTTCCACCTCGGCGCCGCGCCGCGTAACGAGAACAATTGGTCAGAGATTCCTGAATGACGCGATAGATCGACATCTCGGTGATCGGAGTGAGGGGGCGAGGTTCCCCGATCGTCGCGTACTCGACAGTTTGGTCGAATCGTCGGGCCGATTCGATGAGTTCCGGAAGATCGCCGAGGCTGGGGTTGCCTTTCGTCGACGCCGCCGTCGCATCTCCGGCCGGGTGGTCCGCTGCCTGTCCTTCCTGAGCAGACGCATTGTCCTTGGTGGCGGTGTCGTCGGTCGACGAGTCCGTGTCACGCAGTGTGTAGACGAGGGCGCGGAGTTCGTCGACGGTCTCGCGGGTCGAGGATTCGATGACCTGGAGCGATTCCTTGGCCTTGGCGGGGTTCTTCTCAATGCTGCGACGTGCGGCAGCGGCGTGGATTCCGACCCCGGCGATATGGTGGGCGACTCCATCGTGGAGTTCCCGCGCGATGCGGACGCGTTCGAGGTCGAGAGCCTGCCGAGTCAGCTGCTGCTCCTGTTCACGGACCTCTTCGTTGGCCGCGCGAAGCTCGGCCATGAGTTTCCGTTGCTTCCATGCGCGGTTGCCGAAGAGCCATGCTCCACCGAAGAACGCGACGTTCGTCAAGAAAGACACTCCACCGGACGCAGCGAACTGCAGAAGGGTGAAGTCGCCGAGAGCCCGATACTGGACGGTCAGCGACACCGTGAAGAGGATCGCCATGCCGATGCACAGCAGCAAGCGCGACCAGAAGGCGACCTTGCGGCTGCGCTGCCACTGTCCGATCGAATAGATTCCCATGAACAGGACGATCTGGGAGACGCCGATTTCCATGGCGCTGTTGACTAGTGCTACCGAGTAGACGAGGCAGATTGCAAATGCGCTCTGAGTCGGAAACCGGCGCCGATACAACAAGGGTGCGGTGAGGAGGACGGATGCGAGGCAGCAAGCCCACAGAGGTGCCTTCAGAACCTGAATGCTGGAGGCGCTGTAGAGCACTGCGAAGAGCATTGACGACACGGCCAGGCCAATGACGATGTAGACATCGCTCTTGGTGGTTCGCACAGGTGCCTGATCCTCCGTCATCCTTCCAGCTTAGACAGTGCCGTGCCCGGCCGGTATCCGCCGCAGTGGGGAATTCGCGATGCAGTCCTCCCACCGCTGGTGGAGGAGGGGAGCCGACGATATCAGCGCTGCTTCTCGGCGACGACGACGGCCAGATCCCGGTGCTGCCAGTGCACGTGGGTGGTCAGTCCTGCCTCGGCGAGCCAGGTCAGCTGCTCATCGAGCGAACTGGGGGTGTCGTCGATCCAGTCGATCGGGGTGACGACGTCCGCTGGGTCGGCGGGTACGACGAGATCACCGAGGACGAACCTCCCGCCGGCTCGAGCACCGACGCGATGCGGACGAAGAGGTCGGCCTTGCCGGGGCCGTCGAGATGATGGACGGAGAGCGTCGACATGACCAGGTCGAACGGCCCCTTCGGCAATGATTCTTCGAGGCGGCCCAGCTGCAACCGGGTGCGTTCCGGGTCAAGGGTCGACTCGGCAGCGGAGAGCATCTCGGAACTCGCGTCGATGCCGAGCAGCTCGGCCTCCGGGAGTGCCTCGAGGACGCGCTGTGCTGTCAGTCCGCTGCCGACGCCCAGATCGAGGATTGACCTCGGTGCCCCGGTGGCCGCCGCAGCTGCCACCTCGGTCTGCAGGCGCGGGTAATCGGGGATCTCCTCGGCCATGAGCGCCAGGTAGGTCTCCGGATCCCACTCGAAATCGGACATGTCAGCTCCTTCGCCGGTGCGACGAAGCCTACTCCTCGCGGCCCTACAGGTCGATGGCGACGATCGGATCCGTGGTCGGCTGCTTCGAACCGCCCTCGGGTTCGACGGTGATACCGAAGACGCTGCCGTCGGTGAACTTTTCGCCGGTGATGGTCACCGGCTCATCCGCCATCAGGCCGGCGTTTTCCGGGCCGTCGGCACCGATGACCCACATCTGCATCGACTTTCCGGCCGGTGGCTGTCCGATGTCTTTGGGGCTGAGGCGGATGAGCTGCTCGCTCTCGGAAGAGAGAACAGTGACAGAGCCGCCCTCGGGCAGCTTCTCGGTGTGCGTACGCAGATCACTGGCCTCCATGAGACGGGCAGAATCATCCAACTGCTGCTGAGTCGCGGCCAGCTCCTCTTCCAGAGCGTTCTGCCGCTGTTGCTGCTGCCAGAGGGTCCCGCCGAGACCGGCGGCGACAACGATCGCGCCGCGGCCGCGACCCACGGCAACCAGGAGATGCGGCGAGGCTGTGGATCTCCTGCGCCTTCAGCGCGGGGGTCGGGCCTGCGTGCCTCTCGATGGTCGCTCAGCGACGTCGGTGCCGGCTGAGGATCGTTGGAGGCATCAGCGGCGATGGGCGGAGCCGAGGTCTCACCGGCCGGTGGGGCCTTCGCCTCGGCGGCTGACGACGTCTCCGGAGCCGGTTCCTGTGCCGGCTCCTGGGCGTGGTTCTCGGGGATCGACAGAATCGCCTCACGAGTCGAGGAGCTGACCTCGACTGGTTCATCGGACTCGGCTGCTTCGGCCATGACGTCGGAATAGGAAGCGACCTCGGCGCGGAAGTCGGCATCGGACTCGGCAAGTGCCTGAGCCTCGGCGAGCTCGGAGTCGCTCAGCCCGCCCAAGGCCAGGCCGGCGGCCAGATAATCACGATCGGTGCTCATCGACTCGCCTCCAACTCGTCTCGCAGCTTCTTCATTCCGTCTCTGATCCGTGACTTGATGGTACCCAGCGGCACCTTGAGATCCTCCGAGATCTGAGCGTGGGTCAGACCCTGATAGAAGGCCATGACGATCGGCGTGCTCTGTTCCTCGGGGAGGATCTTCAACGCGGAGACCGTGCGGTCCGACTCCGCCCGATCGATCACGGTCTGCTCGACTCCCTCAGCCGCCTCGGCGGAGGTGCGCAGCCCGTCGGCGAAGTCACGGTCCTGCTGGGACTGAACGCTGCGCACACAGTCGATGGCCCGTCTGCGACACAGGGTGACCAGCCATGCCCTGCCCGTTCCGCGGGCCGGGTCGAAGCCCGAACACCGCGTCCACACCTCGGTGAAGCATTCCTGCAGGACCTCCTCGGCGAGTGATCGGCTCTTGACGATCCGGAGGATCACGGCCATGAGGATGCGCGATTGGGTGGTGAACAGTTCTTCGAATGCTGACCGGTCACCCTCGGCGATGCGGATCAGCAGGGCACCGCCGGGATCGGCGGAATCCGCCGGCTGGTGATCAGAACTCATTGCCCAATCATGCCATGCATGCAGAAACCGATCACACCTTTCCCAGGTGAGCGAGTCGAGCGGGGTGGGAGCGTGTGCAGCAGAGACGGTCAGTCGACGTTCGCCTGAAGCCGCACGAACCGGCGAGGAACCGAAAGCGGCCGGGAGCCGATCCTGTTGCTGCTGATCGGTTCCCGGCCACTGCATCGTGGTGTTCTCTCGCTGTGGACTCTCCGGTCACTTCTTCGGCATCATCACGGCGTCGACCATGTAGACCGTGGCGTTGGCAGTCTTGACTCCGCCGCAGACCAGTCCGGCATCGTCGAACTTCATGTCTTCGCCCTCACCGGAGATCTTCACCTTCGAACCTTCGACGGTCTCGTGTTCACCGGCGATCTCATCGGGGGAGAGCTGTCCGGGGATGACGTGGTAGGTCAGGACCTTCGTCAGCTGGTCCGAGTCCTTGGCCAGGGTGTCGAGGTCGTCCTTCGGCACATCGGCGAAGGCGTCGTCGATCGGGGCGATGACGGTGAACTCGTCGCCGTTGAGGGTGTCGACGAGGTCGACATCGGGATTGAGCTTGCCCGAGACCGCCTTGGTCAGGGTCGTGAGCATCGGGTTGTTCGAGGCGGCAGTGGCCACCGGGTCCTGGCCCATGCCCTCGACAGAACCGGCCCCGTCCGGGTTCGCCTCCGCGTAAGCCGAGCAGCCCTTGCCGACGAGGTCGGAATCGGCCATGGAGGAGTCGCCGGACTCGTCGGGCATCTCGGACTCGCCCGAGTCAGCGGGCTGAGATTCGGAGCTGCCCGATTCCGAACCGGACTCATCCCCGCCGGAACCGGAATCCATTCCGCAGCCGCTCAGAGCCAACAGGCCGATGGCGCCGGCCGAGAGGATGGTGGCGGTGCGTGTGCGAAGCAGTGTCTTCATTGTTCTTCTCCTAATCAACAGTGATGCGTATTCGCGCACAGCTGTGAAGTGATCTCCATTGCTCGCTGTGTACTGGGTATTCGGTGCGGTGCCCGGTTCGGATGGGTGGATGGGGAAGAAATGTTGAGAATCTTTTCGCCGAGGCGGCTCCGGAAGGACCGTCATTCGACGCGGAATTGGATGTGGTGGTGCCCGGTGGCCGAGTTCGGGATCGAATCCCGACGTTTCGCTGTCTGCACTGTGCCGTCCTTGTCCGTGGCACGCACGGTGAGGGTATGTGACCCCGCGGCCACCTCGGCGAATTCGGTCCGCCACTGTCGCCAGGTGTCGATCGTGACCTCCTCGGCCAGATCCGCCTGCGTCCATTCGCCGTCGTCGAGCTTGACCTCGACGCGGTCGATCCCTGCACGCTGCGCCCAGGCGGTGCCGCCGACTCGGATGTCCCCAGCAGGGACCTTGGCCAGCGGCTTGGGGACCTCGATGCGCGAAGCGACGAGGATGGGGGCCTTGGCATCCCACCCGCGGTCGGTCCAGTAGGCGGTCTTCTCATCGAAGCGGGTGACCTCGAGTTCGGTCACCCATTTCGTCGCGGAAACGAAGCCGTAGAGCCCGGGAACGACGAGGCGGGCGGGGAAGCCGTGGATCGGGGTGAGCGGTTCGCCGTTCATTCCCACCGCCAGGAGGGCGGCGCGGTCATCGGTCAGTGCACCGATCGGGGTCGAGGCGGTGAATCCATCGAAGGAGTGGGAGAGGACCATATCGGCTTGCGAGTTCGGGCGTGCTCGGGCGAGGAGATCACGCACGGGATATCCGAGCCAGGTCGCGTTTCCGACGAGTCCCCGCCGACGGGATTGGACACGCAGGTGAGCGTGATGTGGTGTTCTTCCTGCGGCAGGTCGAGGACGTCGTCCATCGTCAGGGTCACCTCCTCTTCGACCATGCCGTGGATGCGCAGGGACCACTGTTCCGGGTCGATGACCGGTGGTGAGAGCACCGTGTCGATGCGGTAGAAGTCCTTCGCTTCGGTGACGAAGGGGACCGTGCCGTCGAGGTCGGTGCTCGCGGCGGCGGGAATCGCGGCCGCCTTCTTCGCAGGGGTGGGCAGAACCAGTTTGGCGATCGCGGCTCCGGCGTCCTGTGTCAGCGAGACAACGGTCTGACCGGCGGCGATGGTGACGGCCCCGATGGCGCCGATGGCTCCGGCCAGGCCGAAGAAGCGGCGGCGACTCAGCGGATCCGACGGCTGGGAGCCGCGGGCGATACTGGGGGCGATATCGGGACGGTCGGTCGCCTCGGCGTGGGTTGCCGGTACCCCGAAGCGCAGCAGAAGTAGGAAGACCGCGACACCCGCCGCAATGCCGATGAGCGTGGGAATGACGTCGATGGCACCCGCTTCGGGGCGGATGATGATGACGATGACTGGGACGAGCCCGGCGACGACCAGCAGTGTCGTGGCCAGACGCCGGCGGGAAACCGCCAGGGCTCCGATGAGACCGGCGAGGACGATCGCACCGAGGCCGGTGGAGAGGACGAGGACGAGTTTGTCGTTGTCGCCGAACAGGGCGATGACGGGTTTGATCGCCGCCGGGGGAGCCAGTGGGATGATCGCCTGACCGAGGGTGAGCAGGGGTGCGGCGCTCGGGGTGAAGGCACGCGCGATGAGGTCTGCGAGACCGAACATCATGACTGTGGCGACGATGCCTGCCACGACGCCGCGGAAACGGTGGGTTGCACGGGTTGTCCGATTCATAGTGATCATTCGGAGCCGCCGGGACGGCGGATGGGTCTGCGGGTTTTGTTACTGACCATTCACTGAAACGCCGGTGACCTTGTTGCGTGCCTGTCGTAGCATGGTGCAATGACTGAGAAACCCGGATACGCCCAGCCGCAGGCTCCGACCGGAGACGCGGATGAGCCGAAGAGCCCGAGTGCGCCGATCTACACCGCAAAGGTCGAGAACCTCGGCGGCACCTCGGGCGAGGTGCGCGTCGAAGACGGCCAGACCCTGTCCACCGCCCCGACCTCACGGGTCGTAGAGGGCAACAACCCGGAACAGTTCCTCGCCATGGCCTGGTCGACCTGCCTCGGCGAGACGCTCAAGGTCGTCCTCGCGGTCAATGAGATCGAGGCGCTCTCACGCGTGCGCGTCGAAGTCGAGCTGCACAACGAACCCTCCGGCAACGGCTTCTACTTCGCTCCGAAGGCGTTCATCTCCATCGAAGGGGTCTCGGACACCGACGCCGAGAAGTACGCTGCCCGCGCCCACGCTCGCTGCCCCATCTCCAAACTGCTCATGGGCAAGGGCAATCCGGTCGTCGAGATCGAACCCTACAAGAACCCGGACAACTTCCAGCTCAGCTGAATCGGCTGAGCAGAGAACGAGAGGCCCCGACTGTCACGGGTCGGGGCCTCTTCAGTTCGCACTCGCGCTTTACCTGTCGGACTCCGCGGCAACGTCGGCGGCGATCTGCGCCAACTGCACGGCCGCCTCGGCGGGGTGGATCAGCCATCCCACGTGGGACGACGCGAGCGTGCGCACCCGGTAGGGATTGTCCGGGGTGAGCGCATCACCTTCGCGGATGAGGCGATCCTGCATCGCGGTCGGCACGCTCCGATCCTCGCCGAGGCGGACGAACGTACGCGGAATCGTCCCCCACGTGCCCGCCTGCGCCCGGTGTTCGGGCCCTCCCGCGTCGAGGTTCTCATCCGGCTGCAGTGAGTTCAGGAAGATGCGGAATTCGTCATCGCTGACGTCGGCGCAGAAGAGTGCTTTCAGGCCGTCGAGGACCTCAAGGTCGGCCTGGCGGAAATTGCAGCGCAACAGTCCCAGCTGCCCGGGATCACCGGCCAGGGCCCGGGCGAGAGCCGCATTGTCGACGGTCTTCATTTCGGGTTCGGCATTGTATTCGGCGGCCGGGAGGTCCACCGGTGCCCATGCGGAGACATAGACCATGTGGTCGATGAGCTCCGGATGCGCATTCGCCAAGGCGGTCAATGTGGCCCCGCCGCGGCTGTGGGCGACGATGACCACCGGTCCGTGCTCCTTGGCACGGGCGGCCGCCTCGGTGAGAGCCCGGACATTGTCGTCGACGGTCACACCCCTGATCGATCCCGGCTCCGAGGTGAACTGGGCAAGGTCCTGAGGCGCCTGATATCCGAGCGGGAAGGTGGCGGCGAAACCGTGACCCGGCAGGTCAACCGCAGCCGAGCGAACTGCGTGGAAGGCGAGTTCGGCCTGCAGCGGGGCGAAAGAGAAGGAAGTGGCGAAAGCGCCGTGGACGAGGATGAGCGTCGGCTGCGTCATCTCCTCAGCCTAGCGGCCGCCTCGGCGATGGGGAACGGAACACCAGACAAATGGCTCACGGGATGTCGAAGCGGATTACAGTGGCTGGTAGGACGCTCGGCACCGGGCCGGGCACGGAGCGACGAGATGAGCCGAGGTGGAGATGAACTTGCAGGAGTTCCTGTTCCTCGCCCTCGACCTCACCGGCACTTTCGTCTTCGCAGCCTCCGGAGTGCTGCTGGCCGCGCGACGCAATTTCGACATCACCGGCGGGTTGGTGCTGGGCACGATGACGGGCATCGGCGGAGGCATGATCCGCGATGTGCTCCTCGACCGGGTGCCCAACGCCATCGGCCAACCGATCTACCTCGCCCCGCCGGTGATCGCGACCCTGCTCATCTACATCATCGGCTCCCACATCTCTCGGGCCCGGATCTGGATCGTCGCCTTCGACGCGATGGGCCTCGGCCTCTTCAGCGTCACCGGTACGACGATCGCGCTCGCCGCCGGGACGAACTATCCGGCGGCGCTGCTCATGGGTGCGCTGACCGCGTGCGGCGGAGGGCTCATGCGCGATGCCGTGGCCAGTGAGGATCCGGCGATCTTCCGCGGCACCGACCTCTACCTCATCCCCGCCCTGTTCGGATCGGGGCTGACGATCATCGCCGAGGTGACCGGACTGTTGGGTGCCATCGCCTCACTCATCATCGCGGCCGCCGCTTTCGGCTTCCGCATGCTCGCGTGGAAGCTGCAGTGGCGGGTGCCGCAGCCGATGCGGCAATGGTCGTACCGGGACACCGGACAGCGCGTGAAGAAGAAGCTGCCGTCGGTGTTCCGGAAACCGGATTGAGGACGTCGTGTCTCGCTTCGTCGAAATCAGCGGTGTCGAGGCTGACACATCGCTGCCTGTATGGGGCGCCTGTGGGTGTGCGACGATGAAATCATGAGTGAGACACCGCCCGGACCGCCGCCACCGGGGCCACTTCCGTTGCATGAGGAGAAACCGGTTCCGACATGGACGCGTGACTTTGTGCGCGTCCTCGGGGTCTCGTTGTTCGGGGCACTGTTCTTCACCTTCTTCATCTGGCTCGCCTCGACGGGGCTGATGGTCAGCAACAACTTCGACATCATCGAAGCGGATGCGATGTGGATGGGAATCTGTGCCGCAGGCCTCGCCTTCTTCTTCCCGTTCCTGTTCATGGAGCACAAACGACCGGATGACGGGTTCCGGCGTGAGGGTCTCATTCCGCTGATTCTCCTCGGCGTGGTCGCCTCCGCAGTGATCGTCTCCCTGGTGGCGCTGGTCTGGCCGTTCTTTCTCGGCGTGCGGGCCGTTCCCGGAACGGTTGCCGCGGAACTCAATGCCGATCCGGCGAGCTTCTTCCTCGTTCTGCTCTTCTTCATCGGCGGCATGGCGTGGAGCACGTGCATGATGATGCCGATGATGATCGGCGGCTACAAAGTCGCGCTGTGGCTGCTGCTGCCGTATCTCGGATTTGCCTTCCTCATCTTCTTCGCCGGTGTGCACGTCTTTGAGAACCCGCCGAGCCTGCTTGTCACGATGATCTGGGTGGCCGTGGCGCTGTCCGGTCTGGCGGTGCTGACGGCGCTCGCGGCTCTGCGCAATGTCATTGACAAGCCGAAGCCGCAGATGACTGCGAGCGAACGCGATGCGGCCTACCAGGGGTACCTTGCGGACAGGCGTCGGCGCGGACTGACGAATGAGAATCCGCTGCCGGGTATCGACGGACCTCAGCAGCCGCCTCGGCGGTGAGTTGTCGGTATAGACGCGGCCCTTCCCACCTGGAAAGATGAACGCATGAGTGAGCCGACGAGCAACTGGACGACCGATCCTGCACCACTACTGCGCGCTGGGGAGGGATTCCGCCTCGGCGAGGTCGATCCCGAATCCACCCCCGGCTACGACGGGGACAAGAAGAGCGGGAAGAAAGATCTCGTAGCGCTGTCTGCTGAGCTCAACGACCTGCAGGAGCGCCTCTTCGCCGCCCACCACGACGAGGACTCCGGTCCCGCCGTCCTCCTCGTCCTGCAAGCCATGGACACGGCGGGCAAAGGCGGAATCGTCCGCCACGTCGTCGGAGCCGTCGATCCGCAGGGTGTCGAGCTCGCCGCCTTCAAGAAACCGACTGAAGAGGAACTCGCCCACGACTTCCTTTGGCGCATCCGACCGCGCGTGCCCGGGCCCGGCATGATCGGAGTCTTCGACCGCTCACACTACGAGGATGTGCTCATCGGCCGCGTTCGTGAACTCGCCGACGAGACCGAGATCGAGCGCCGCTACACCGCCATCAACGACTTCGAAGCTGAACTGATCGCGGCGGGAGTGCGGATCGTCAAGGTCATGCTCCACATCTCTCCGGACGAGCAGAAAGAGCGTCTGGCCGAACGCCTCGAACGGCCGGACAAGTACTGGAAGTACAACCCGGGTGACGTCGACGAACGACTCCTGTGGCCGGATTACATGGACGCCTATCAGGCCGTTTTCGACCGCACCTCCACCGAGGCGACCCCGTGGTTCGTCGTGCCCGCGAACCGGAATGGTACGCCCGGCTGGCCGTGCAGCGGCTGCTGCTCGATGCCCTGGTCGACATCGACCCGCAGTGGCCGGCCGCCGATTTCGACGTCGAGGTCGAGAAGAAGCGGCTCGCCGAAAGCTGAGGGTCACGTCCGTACGGAACGGCGGTCCGCCTCGGCGAAGGATCTGCCGTGACGAATCGCGACGTCAGCCGCGACGGATGCTGAAGTCGACCTTCGTGGGGTGTTCGACGGTGCGGGAGACAGTGCAGTACTTGTCATGGGAGAGCCCGACGAGGCGTTCGATGCGGGCATCGGCCTTTCGGCCCTCCTCGTCGTCGGGGAACGCGAGGTCGAAGTCGAGGTGGACGTTGTCCACACGAGAGGCTCCGTCTTCGTCGATCTTGTCCGCGGTCGCGGAGACGTCGAACTTCGTGGGTTCGGTGTGACGGCTGGTGACGGTGTCGACGTCGATCGACGAGCAGCCGGCAACGGCGGCCAGCAGCAGTTCGACGGGGGTCATGAGGCCTTCGCCGCGGCCGAATTCGATGCTTGCTCCGCTCGGGGCGGTGGCGCGGTAGTGGTTTTCGGCGATGCGGGTCAGTTCGATGCTGCGGATGTCTTCGCTCATGCCCTAATGATGGCAGATTCCGGGGCCATCGGAGTGGGTCTCCGGGGTTATCGGGATGGGTGGCGGTCACGGTTTGGCGAAGTCGACCTCACTCGATTCCTGCACGCGTGCCTGCCTGCCGGGACCGGATTCGAACTGCCAGTACAGGTTCGTGTGGGAGACGACCTGCTCCGGTGGGGGAGCGCCCCATTCGGTGAGATCCTCGGTGGTGTGGGCGTCGGTGACGAGGGTGACGTCGTAGCCGCGGGCGAAGCCGCCGTGGATGGTCGAGCGCACGCAGGCATCCGATTGGGCGCCGGTGACGACGAGGTGGCCGACGTCCTTTCCGGCGAGCACCTCCTCGAAGTCCGTGCCCTCGAATGTATTGCCGTGGGTCTTCTCGATGATCGCTTCGCCCTCAGCGGGGGAGAGCGTGTCGACGATCTGCCATTGCGGGGAATCGATCGGCAGCTCACCGGAGCTGTGCCGGACCCAGACCACCTCAGTGCCGGTGTTCCGGGCACGGTCGACGAGATGGGAGATCGTGGAAATGACCGATTCGGAGTTCCAACTGGCTTGCATGACGCCGTTTTGGACGTCGATGACGACAAGGGCGGAGTTCGGGCGGGTGGACGTCGGCGGTTGAGCTGTGGACATAAGATCCTCCTTGATCAAGGATCATTGTCCTCGCCTCGATCCCAGCAGACAAGAGGTCGGTGCCGGTCCGTTCCGCCGGTGTGAGAATGGGGGAGTGAGCGATTTCTCCGAGGACATCGGCGGTGCCGCCGGTCCGCGCCGTTTCAGCGTGCTTCGCAGTTGGAAGACTGCGCCCTATCTGATCGGATCGGGCACGGCGATGATGGGCGACAATATCGAGCACGTCATCACCTATTGGGTGCTGTGGCAGAAGTTCGAATCCCCGGCGCTCGTCGGATTCCAGCTCATCAGCCACTGGCTGCCCTTCCTGCTCCTGTCCGTCTATGCCGGGTCTCTGGCCGAACGCTTCGACTGCCGCCGCCTCATCCAGATCGGACAGATCATGTTCATGGTCGTGTCCCTGTGTTGGGGGATCCTCTTCCTCACGGACTCTCTGCAGCTGTGGCAGGCCTGCGTGCTGCTCGTCATCCATGGCGTTGCCGGATGTCTGTGGGGTCCTGCCGAGCAGATGATGCTCCATGACTTCGTCGATCGGAAGGAGCTGCCGAGCGCTGTCCGGCTCAATGCGACGTTCCGCAGCCTCGGCATCCTCTTCGGTCCCGTCGTCGGTTCCGCTCTGCTGCTCGGGGTCGGTGCCACGTGGGGCATCTTCATCAACATCGTCTTCTATCTGCCGCTGACGATCTTCCTCATTCGCACCCCCTTCACCGGGCATCTGCGCAGCGGAGGAGTGCGCACCGCGCGGACGACTCTCATCCAGTCGCTGCGGGTGCTCATCGACGTCCGCCACAATCGCGCGATCGTCGGCATGCTGTTGCTGGCCGCGCTCGCCTCGACGACGATCGGGGCGGTGCTGCAGACGGCGATGCCGGTGTTCGGCGACATCCTCAATCCGGTCGGCGGGGACAGTGACTTCACCTATGGCGTGCTGCTCTTCGCCATGGGTGCAGGAGGGGTGCTCGGGGGCTTCGGGCTTGAGGCGACCGGGTGGATCAAGGCCGTTCCGGCTGCCGCGGCACTGGCCGCCGCGGCGATGGGCATCAGCTCTCTGTTCTTCGCCCTGACCTCGCACCTGTGGCTGGCCGTCATCATGCTCGTCATCGCCGGAGTCTCGAAGATCACCGCCGAGTCGACCGAGATGGCGATCATCCAACTCGAAGCGCCGCCGGAGATCCGCGGCCGCGTCATCGGCTCCTATGCGACGTTCGGGCCGGGGATGCAGACCTTCTCCGGAGTCACCGTGGGAGTGCTCGGCGCGATCGCCACGATTCCCGGAGCCGTTATCATCGGCGGCACGGTCCTGGCCATCGGAGCGGTGGCCATCGGCACCTACGCCATCACAGGAAGGCGCAACCCCCATGCCCCAATTGCTACCTGACGGGGGCGCAGCAACCTGGCGCCAGGTATCTGGGCCGCCGTCACCTGCTTCTGCGCGGGAATTCGGTGTGCCATCGCTCGGGTTCGCCCACGTCAAAGGCACACGACACGAGGCTCGACCGAGCGCAGCCGTCGACGTTCACGGACCGGTCGGCGATCGTGAGTTCTGCTTCGTCGATGTCGAACGACGACAGGTGCTCAAGACCGTGCAGAATCCTCGGCTCATCCGCATGACCACCTCACTCGTCGACGACATTTTGACGATCACCCTGCCCGACGGGCGCTCTGCCACCGGGGTGCCAGCCGGCTCGGGTGAGCGCCTGACCTGCAATTACTGGAAGCGACCGATCGACCTCGAACTCACTGACGGTCCGCATTCGGCGCTCGCCTCCGAGTGGCTGGGAAAGCCGGTGCGGCTGGCCCGCGCATATCGTGGAGACGTGATCTACGGAGCTGGCCTGTCGATCGTCACGACTGCGTCGATGAGGGAACTCGCCGAACAGTCCGGACACCACGATCTGCTTGATGAGGCCGCCCGCTTCCGTGCCACCCTCGTCCTCGACACGGACGAACCCTTCATCGAAGAAACCTGGCGAGGCCGGGACGTGACGGTGAACGTGCCGAACTCCGCCGCGCTGCGTGTGCGAATCGGGGATCCGATCGCGCGGTGTGCTGTCCTCGATCTCGACCCGATCACTGGGGAGCGGGGCAGCAATCTGCTCAAGACGCTTGTCGCCAACCGCCGGCGAAATGAGGCGGGTGAACCGTACTTCGGCGTCAACGCCGAGATCATCGAAACTTCTGCTGCTCCGGACACCTGAGCGGCCACGTCCCAATGCAGGTGACGGCGGCCCAGATACCTCGCGCCAGGTTGCTGCGCCGACGCCAGGTAGCAATTAGGTGACGGCGCCGCGAACCTTGTGCGCCGGGGTGTCCCAGAGTCGGTTGTCGAGGATGTCGCGCAGGGCCTCGACGGTGTCCCACACCTCGGTGAACCCGATGTAGAGCGGGGTCAATCCGAACCGCAGCACCTCCGGCTCGCGGTAGTCGCCGATGATTCCGCGTTCGATGAGCGCGCTCATCACCGCGAATCCCTCGGGGTGGGTGATCGAGACCTGGGATCCGCGATGGGCGTGTTCACGTGGGGTGACGACCTCGACCGGGTGATCGGCCAATCGCTCATCGACGAGGTCGATGAACAGGTCCGACAGGGCCAGGGACTTCTCCCGGATCTGTTCCATGTCCACCCGCGAGTGGATGTCGAGGCCGAGCTCTGCCACGGACATCGACAGGATTCCCTGCGTTCCGGTGAGGTAGCGGCGGATACCGTCGGCCGGCCGGTAGTCCGGGGCCATATCGAAGGGCTGCGCATGCGACCACCACCCCGACAGAGGTTGGCTGAATCGGTTCTGCAGCGCCTCGGCGACCCAGATGAATGCGGGAGACCCGGGTCCGCCGTTGAGGAACTTGTACGTGCAGCCGATCGCCATGTCCGCCCCGGCTCCGGCCAGATCGATGGGCAGAGCACCGGCCGAATGGCACAGGTCCCAGATGACCATGGCTCCGCCGGAATGGATCGCCGAGGTGGTCGTGCCCATATCGAAGAGCCGACCGGTCCGGTAGTTCACATGGGTGAGGACGACGAGGGCCACCTCGTCGGACATCGTGGTCGGGAACCCTGCGGTGACTTCCTCATCGTCGACGAGGCGGACCTCGTATCCGTCGCCGAGCTGCTCGGCCAATCCTTCGAGCATGTAGATATCGGAGGGAAAGTTCTCCCGCTGGGTGAGGATGACCCGCCGGTCCGAGGAGTCCTCGGCCTGCATCTTCAGCGCCGCCGAGGCGCCTTGAACAGATTGATCGACGTCGTGTCCGTGACGACGGTCGACCCGGCCCCGCCGCCGACGATCCCGGCGACCTTCTCACCCAGCTTTGCCGGCAGATCCCACCAGCCGGCGGTGTTCCATGACCCGATGAGGCCTCTGCCCCATTCGTCGGCGATGACTTCCTGGGCGCGTTTGACCGAGCCCTTTGTGCGGGGGCCGAGAGAGTTTCCGTCGAGGTAGATCGTGCCTTCCGGGAGCAGGAACTCCTCGCGGAAATTGCGCAGAGGATCGTTCGCATCGCGTCGTTCGCAGTCCGCGCGGGTGATTGCCGTTGGATTCGCCGAGGTGGCTGTCTGGTCAGGGGTCGTCATCGTCGCCTTCCACGTGGTGAGGGAACCGGTGGGTTCGTCCGCAACCCAGGCTACCGCCTCAGGACTACCCGACGGCGGCCCAGCAACCTCGCGCCAGGTTGCTGAGCCGCCGTCGGGTAGCAAATGGGTGTTGACAGGGGGTCTGGGCGCGGTAAGAATCGAATTCCCACCGTCCAGCCGTCCGGCTGTCGTGGACCGTCCGGTGTCGCGTCTCCCGATCCGTCGCCGTCACTGCAAGGGAGCAGTCATGACCCAGATCTTCGTCAACCTTCCGACCACCGACCTCGAGCGTGCCAAGACCTTCTACCAGTCCATCGGCGCCGAGGTGGTGCCCGAGTTCACCGATGACAATGCGTCGTGCATCAGATGGACCGACGACATCTTCTTCATGATCCTCACCCGGGACTACCTCGCCACTTTCACGGACAAACCGATTGCCGACCCGCACACCACAGCTCAGGCGCTCACTGCCCTCAGCCGCGAATCCCGCGACGAGGTCGACGCGATGCGCGCCTCGATCCTCGACGCCGGTGGTGGGGAGAACAAGGAACCGCAGGATCTCGGGTTCATGTACGGCATCAGCATGGCCGACCCCGACGGCAACATCCTCGAGTTCATGTGGATGGACCCGACGGCAGCCGAACAGGGCCTCGAGGCCTTCGCCGAAGGCTGAGTCAGCCAGCGTGCGCGGCGAGCACTTCGAGCACGGAATCGCCATAGCGGTCGAGCTTCTTCAAGCCCACACCGCTGACCTGGCCGAGTTCGCTGATCGTCGTCGGTTTGACCTCGACGATGCCGTAGAGCGTGGCATCGGGGAACACGACGTAGGCGGGCACACCCTGCTCCTTCGCCTGCTCTCCGCGCCAGGAGCGCAGGGCCTCGAACAGGGAGGCATCGGCGGGGTCGAGCTCGACCTCGGGGCCGCCTCGACGACGGGATCCGGCCTTCTTCGCCCCTGCCTTCTTCACCGGGTCGACGCGCAGTGAGATCTCCTCTTCTCCGCGCAGGACGGGGCCGGCGGCCTCACCGATCACGAGCACCCCGTAATCACCGTGGGATTCGAGGAGTCCGCGGGCGAGCACCTGGCGGATGACGGTCTTCCACTGACTCTCGGACAGGTCTTCGCCGACGCCCCAGACGCTCAGGCTCTCATGGTCCGAGGCTCGGGACCGGTCGTTGTGGTTGCCACGCAGCACGTCGATGACCTGGCCCGATCCGAAACGCTGCCCGCGTTCTCGGTCGAGTCGGATGACGGCCGAGAGCAGCTTCTGCACGGCGACGGTGGCGTCCCAGGTCACCGGGGGTGTCATGCAGGTGTCGCAGTTGCCGCACGGTGCGGATTCCTCGTCGAAGTAGCGCAGCAGCTGGACGCGTCGGCAGTCGACGGTCTCGCAGAGGGCGAGCATCGAATCGAGGTGGCTCATCTGACGGCGTTTGAACACCTGGTCGCCCTCGCCGGATTCGATGAGGCGGCGTTGGGAGACGACATCGCCGAGTCCGTAGACCATCCACGCATCCGCGGGCAGTCCGTCACGGCCGGCGCGACCGGTCTCCTGGTAGTAACCTTCGACCGACCGTGGCAGGTCGAGGTGGGCGACGAAGCGGACATCGGGTTTGTCGATGCCCATGCCGAAGGCGATCGTGGCGACCATGACGATGCCGTCTTCGCGGAGGAATCTCGCCTGGTTCTCCGCGCGCACCTCACCGGGCAGCCCTGCGTGATAGGGCAGAGCGGTGATGCCGCGAGCTGCCAGCGCTTCGGCCAGCTGGTCGACACCGCGGCGGGACAGACAGTAGACGATGCCCGAGTCGCCGGAGTGTTCGGTGGTGATGAAGTTCAGCAGCTGTGACCTCGCCGAGGCCTTCGGTTCGATCCGATAGGTGATATTCGGTCGGTCGAAGCTCGCGACGAAGTGCTCGGCATCCTGGAGGTGGAGGCGCTCGGTGAGTTCGGCATGGGTGGCCGGGGTGGCCGTGGCGGTCAGGGCGATGCGGGGAACATCGGGGAATCGTTCGGCCAGAACGCCGAGCCCCAGGTAGTCGCTGCGGAAGTCATGGCCCCATTGAGACACGCAGTGGGCCTCGTCGATGGCGAACAGGGAGGTCTGCGCCTGTTCGAGCAGCCGCATCGTCCTCGGTAGGACGAGACGTTCGGGCGCGAGGTAGAGCAGGTCGATCTCACCGGCGAGCATCTGCTGTTCGACCTGCTGCGCGGTATCGAAATCGAGGGATGAGTTGAGGTAGGCCGCCCGCACACCGAGGTTCTCCAAGGCTGCGACCTGATCGGCCATGAGCGCGATGAGTGGAGAGATGACCACACCGGTACCGGCCTGACCAGGGCAGGGATCTGATAGCACAAGGACTTTCCGCCGCCGGTGGGCATGAGCACGACCGCATCCCCGCCGCCGACGACCTGGTCGACGATGGCCGCCTGCTGACCACGGAACTCCTCATAGCCGAAGACATCGTGGAGGACATCGAGGGCGGAGGTCGTGGCTGCGGAGGTCATGGCACCCACCCTAGTTCACGTCACTGACCCGAACCTTCGCACCGCACGACCGCAGCCCCGCACGGCCCCGCCCCCCGGGAGCTCTGGCCCTACTGCACTGAGAACCTCCGGGCCGCCACGAGTCCAAACACACACACGACGGCCACCGCGACGGCGAAGACGACGGTCGCATTCGCCAGTCCCACCTCGGCGGCGAGGAATCCGGCACCGATCGCCGGCACCGATATGAACACGTACGCGAGGATGAAGTACGAGGTGGTCGCCTCGGTGCGGTGTTCTGGCGCGGTCACCGCGGTGATCGCACGCATCCCGGTCATGAACACGAGCCCCTGCCCGGCACCGGCCAACGCTGCGGAGGCGATGAGCACCGGCAGCGACCCCGCCATGAGCGCGCATACGAGAGCACCCATGCTCACGATCATGGTCACGGTCCCGCCGATGATGAGCCGACGGTCGCTCAACCCGCGCAGCAGCACCTGCGCCGTCGCCGAGGCGCCGAAGAGGAGGAACACGACGGCGCCCGTGACCGCGGTCGACGTCACGTGCAGGGTCTGACCGATGAAGCTCGGCGCGATCGCCGAATACAGCCCGCACACCGCGAAGCCGGTGATCGCCCCAGGTGAGGCGGCTAGGAACATGCGCTTCGCCGAGGCGGGAATCCCCGGCAGCTGCAACCGCACAGCCGTCGCCCCGCCGCGCGTCCGGTCCCGCACGAAGATGAGCGCCAAGCCTGCGATGACGAGCATGAGCGCGTTGACGAGGAACGGCGTGAGCAGGGGAGCGGGGGCGAAGCGGGCGAGCAGTCCGGAGGACAGGATCCCGAGTCCCAGCCCGCCCATATTCGCCGCCGTGGCCAAGGATCCCGCGAGTCGTTCGCGCCCGGCGGGCGCGTTCTCGAGCACGGTGACGGTGGCGGTCGACGTGAAGATCCCCGCGGCCAGACCGGACAGGACTCGGCCGGTCAGCAGCAGGCCGATGTGGGATCCGATGAGGAAGAGCACCGCCGAGGCGATCGAGAAGATCACCCCGAGGCTGAGCACCGGCCGTCGCCCCAGTCCCTCGGAGAGCCGACCGAAGATGATGAGCGCGCCGATGACCCCGACCGTGTAGATCGCGAAGAGCTGAGTGGTGAATGCGGTGCCGAACCCGAACCGCTCCTCATAGAGCGGGTAGAGGGGCGTCGGCAGGGTGGTGCCCATCATGACGACGGTGAATACGTACACCGAGGCGGCCAGGCCCCATCCCGTCGCGACGCGCGGATCCGGGCGCCGCTGGTGAGCTGCCGTCTCGTCGGCCACTGCCGCACCCCTTTTCCGTTTGAAATCGTCCCTCGCCGAGGCGGCCCACCGCACCCATCGCCCCGATCGTCCGAGGAGCGGTCCGGTGCCATTCGATGCTGACAGGTACCTGCAGGCGGTGAACCGACTGCGATTGTACGCTGGAACTTACGAGTCCATGTCTGTTGGCGGCATGGCGGATTGTGCGCACCCGCGAGAAGGAGCAGATTCCGATGACGACGACCCCGAACAGCCCCGCCGAAGCCGACTCGACCGCACCGGCGGACCCGACCCGGCGCGGTGATGAAGACAGCGGGCGTGGCCGGAACGGTTGCGGTCATCGGCGGCTCGGTGGCGGCCACCTCGGCGTGTTCGTCCGACGAGGATGCGGAGCCGACGAAGGACTCGAGCCTGCCGGCCTCCGACGTTCCCGTCGGTTCCGGCACCGTCATCGAGGACACCTACGTGATCACTCAGCCGAAGGAAGGCGAGTTCTTCGCGTTCTCATCGGTGTGCACCCACCAGGGCTGCCAGGTCACTCGTATCACCGAGGAGGCCATCATCTGCCCGTGTCATTCCTCGAACTTCTCGGTGACAACCGGCGAGGTGATCTCCGGTCCGGCCGAGGAGCCGCTGCCGAAGTACGAGGTCTCCGAAAGCGGCGGCACACTGACCGTCAAGGGGCAGTAGGGCACGTAGAGACCGACTCAGGCCGGCGCCGCCTTCGCAGCCCGCCGTGGTCGGCCGTTCGCGGAGCCGGGCACACTCCGTCAGAGGAAGAGTCCGGGAACGACGAGGGCGCCGGCGATGAGGAGCGCGAGCAGGGCCGAGAAGCCGAGCCCGCTCGCTTCGTTCCGGCGTGCCTTCGCATCGTCGGATCGCCACGGCAGGTCCGCCCAGACGAGCGCGGCCCGGAAGACGGAGACGACGATGACGAGCATTCCGGCCAGCCAGACGTAGATGAACCAGCTCTCCCAGCCTCCGAACGGTGTGATGAGGCGGATGAGCAGCACGAATACGACCGCCGTGACCATCCCCGAGAGCAGCCCGATCCGGGACGCTGCGCGGGGAGCTCGCCACGCGGTGAATGCACCCCAGGCCACAATGAGGGCCCCGATGACAGTAGAGACGAGTTCGGGACTCATGAGCGTTCTCCCTTCGTCGAGACAAGACTCGCGGCCTCATCGACGTCGTTGGCTGAGTCGTTCAGGACGATGATGCCGCCACCGCTCTCCCTGTCGAATCCGAGGTACGACCGGTACCCTCCGGTGCCGCCGTTGTGCCAGGTGATGGTCGAGCCGTCGTGCGTCGTCGTGAACCACGCCCAGCCGATGCGGTCGTCCTCGAAGTCGGCTCGAGGTTCGGCCGCCTCGGCGCCGGGCGCGGTTCCGTCGCTCACGGCTCGCAGCCAGATCGACAGGTCATGGGGCGTCGATCGAATCGCGCCGGCTGGCGCCGAGCCGCCGAGAGTCCACGGAGCTGCCGGCAGCCCCGATGCCGTGAACCCATGGGACAGACCGTCAGCGGACTCCGGGACGAACGTCTCATTCATCCCCAAGGGTTCGGTGAGGCGGTCGCGAACGAGGACGGAATAGTCCTGCCCGGCCACCTCAGCGAGGGCCTGGCCGAGGACGGCGAACCCATAGTTCGAATACTCGGGCTCCGACTCGCCCACGTCCACGTCGTTGAGGCTGGCGACGATGTCCCCGGCATCCCCGCGGTAGGGGTCGGTGTGGACGTAGTTCGACAGCATGGTCATCACCCCGTCGCCGAAGCTCGGAGCGGGTTCCTGGGAGGGCAGCCCCGACCGCTGCATCGCAATCGACTCGAGCGTCACCTCGGCGACCTTCCCCTCCAGGTTCGGCCAGACTTCGCCGAGGCGGGTGTCCGTCTCGACCTCGCCCCGGTCGATCGCCTCGGCGAAGAGCGCGGCCGTGAATGTCTTCGTGATCGAGCCGATCTCGAACTCGGTGTGCTCATCGGCTCCGGTGCCCGCGAAGGTCACCTCGTCGCCGTCGATGCGGGCCGCGGCCACATGCTGCCAATGCTGACTGCCGAGCGCGTCCTCGAGTTCGGTCATGAGCTCGGCGTCCCCTGTCGGCGTGCCTTGGAAGCCGCGCGGCCACGGGGTGATCGCCGCGAGCACAGCGGCCGTGACGGTTGCCGCAATGACGGCAATCAACACTCGCCGAGGCGGCCGTCCCGCAGCCGCAGATGTAGGGTTGACGTTGGGGCTGTTCATCGTTCCTCCTGGTCGGCAGGGGTGAAGTGTGCCTGGTGATCGAGATAGGGCCGCGAGGTGCACAAGCTGCCCGCCGGCGAGAGGTTCTGTCAGTGCGTTCCGATGAGGACGAGGGTGAGCAGCGGAACGACTCGCTGAGCGGGCACGCGCCAGTGCCCGCGGCGGGCGCTCTCTAACCAGCGCGCCGGCGAGGGCATGCACATGGTGATAGATCTGCCCGGACGTGCCGAACCGTTCGTCCTTGCCCAGTTCGGCCACCGTGCTCGTGCCCTCATAGATCGCTTGGAGCAGCTGCAGGCGGACCGGGTGACCGAGCGCTGCCAAGGATCCGGCTGCCTCGGCGAAATCGATCTGCGCCAGCCCTGCGCTGCTCAGACCCATCTGCCACGCCACGGGACCGCTGCCGCCCGGAGGAGTCGTGTACCCGGTGTAGGTCACTCCGCCCTCCTTGCCGAGGTGGTCGACGAGCCCGTGCAGCGCCCAGAACGTCTCGGTGTCGCCCGGCAGGGCTGTGTTCCCGGCGGCGGGTTGGACTGACGATTCCGGGAAACCGGATGGCGCCGGTGATTCCGCTCTGATCGACGACGTTCCGTCCGCCTCCTGCGGCGTCGCGCCGGGCTCCTGCGATGCAGAGGATTCTGCGGCCGCAGCCTCGAGTTCGGCGACTCGTCGTTCGAGAGCGGAAAGGCGATCTTCTGCCGACGGTGTTGGTTCCATGCTTCGACAATACTGGAAGTACGTAATTACGTAAATACATTAAACGCGAAGAAGCGCCACTCACTCGACCCTGAGCCGACGCTGACCGGACAGACTCAGGCTGGCGACCTAGACTGGTGCCGTGATGAGTACCGAAGATCCGCGCACCGAATCCACACCCCCGCGAACCGAGGCCGCCCCGCAGGCCATTGCCGCAGCGAGCCGACTCGGCTGGCCCATGGTCGTGCGCGGAATCCTCGGCGTCGTCTTCGGCATCGTCACCGTCTTCTGGCCCCGCGATTCGAGCAATCCGCTGCAGCTGAGCATGCCGACCGAGGTCGTCGACCACCTCGCCATCGGCTACCTCATCCTCTTCGCCATGGCCCTGGTCTTCCAGGCCGTACGCTCGCCGTTGAACGTGCGCACCGCGATCTTCGGTCAGGCCGTCATCGCGATCCCGGCCATCGTCTTCCTGTTCCTCGCCGACCACCCCGCCGAACTGCGTGCGGCCCTGAGTATCTGGGCCCTGCTGCACGGTGCCCTCGAATTCTGGGCCTACCGACAGCTGCGATCCCAGCCCATGGCCTCGGACTTCCTCATCGCCTCCGGAGTCCACGTCCTGCTCGGCATCATCCTCGTCTTCGGCGACGGCATGGAGGCCCTGTCGATCCTCGGCTTCACGGGAGCGGCGACCCTCATCGCCGGCGTGATCTTCATCATCGGCGGCTACTCCCGCCTGAGCAAGGGCCGCCAGCTGGCAAAGCTCGGTGCCTTGCCCGAACAGATCGATACCCCCACCGAGGCGACCGACCGCGCCGACGCCACCGACCGTTCCGATGCCGCCGCCTCTGATGCCGCCGACGAATCCGATCGCACGACCGAGGCCACCGGCGATGATGCCGAGAATCCCAACGATCCCGAGAACGACACCCCAGCGACGAAAGAGCCCTGACCGGCACCTGAGCCAACCGAGACATCCGAGGTGAGATGAGCACTGTCGAGCACGAGAGCGCAACCGAATCCCGATTGGCCACCATTGCCGCCTCGGTGAGGTCCTCCGAACTACTGGGCGACTTGGCCGAAGCGAGCCGAAGACTCGACCCCGTTCTCTTCCGGCGGCTCTTCGAACTCTCCCGGTCGCCATCCCTGCTGGTGGCCACCGATTACGACGGGACGATCGCCCCCATCGTCGACGTTCCCAGCCAGGCCTTCCCTTTGGAGGGCTCGGTCGATTCACTGCGCGCGCTCGCCTTGCTTCCGTCCACCTCGGCGGGGGTGATCTCCGGTCGCAGCCTGCGCGACCTCGCGGCGATGTCACGCCTGCCCCGGGAGGTCCACCTGTTCGGATCTCACGGCGGTGAGACCGACACATTCACCATCGACACCCTCACCGAAACACAGCGGACGGTCCTCGCCGACTTCCGCGCCGATCTCACCCGCACCCTGCCGCGCGATGTCATCGAGCACAAGACCACGGGCGCGGCCGTGCACCTGCGCGGACTCGACGAGACCGACCGGCGTGAGATCGAAGCCGCTGTCGAGAAGCTCGCGTCCGCTCACCCGATCCACCCCACTCGCGGCAAACAGGTCATCGACCTGTCCGTCGTGCCCTCCTCGAAGGCCGATGCGCTGACCCGGCTGCGCAGTCAGACCGGAGCGGAAGCCGTCGTGTTCATCGGCGATGACACCGCCGACGAATTCGCGCTCGAGACACTCGGCGCCGACGACCTCGGGCTCAAGGTCGGTGCCGAAGCCGCGCCCACTCACGCGGACTTCCGACTGGACTCACCGGCGGAAGTCTCCATCGTCCTCAGTGCACTGTTCGAGCTGCGGAAATCCTGGCTCTTCGGGCGCCGTGCCACCCCGATCCAGCGGCACAGCCTCATCGGAAACGGACAGTCGACCGCGCTCATCGACCCCGCCGGCAGCATCTGCTGGATGCCGCACCCGCTGCCGCACTCGGCATCGATGTTCTCCGAGGTCCTCGGCACCGAGGCGGCCGGATTCTTCGCCGTCGCCCCCGAAAACGGGGCGGCTCCGCTGACCCAGCGGTACCTCGGGAACTCGACCCTGCTCGAGACCCGATGGGCAGGACTGAGCTGCGTCGACTACCTCGCACCCGTCGACGGACACAGCGACGACACGATCGTCGTCCGCGTGCTCACCGGCGACACCCCCACCCGCATCCGCTTCGCCCCCAGGCTCGACTACGCCACGGTTCCCACCCGCATGACCAGGACCGATGACGGGGTGGCGGTGCTCGGAACCGCGGAGCCGATCGAACTCCACGCCCCCGGCATCGACTTCGAGCTCATCGAGAACGGAGACTCCCACACCGCCGAGGCGACCGTCGTACCCTCGCAGCAGCCCGGCGGATCCGTCGTCCTCGCCCTCGCCTGCGGGACCGGTTCCGGAGACGCCGGATATATGGCCACCGGCGGGGAGCATCATGTGCGCGAACGCGCCCTGAACTTCTGGACGAACTGGGTCGACTCGCTCACCCTGCCCGGCCACCACCGCGAAGAGGTCATCCGGTCGGCGATCACCCTGCGCGCTCTCTGCCACGAACCCACCGGCGGAGTCCTCGCCGCCCCCACGACCTCCCTGCCCGAGGGCATCGGCGGAGTCCGCAACTGGGACTACCGGTACACGTGGCTGCGCGACGGATCGATGACCGTCCGCGCCCTGCTCGCCCTCGGCTCCACCGGTGAGGCCGAAGGATTCCTCTCCTGGCTCTCGGGCATCCTCGAGCACACGGTCTCTCCCGAACAGCTCCATCCGCTCTATGCCGTCGACGGTTCGGCTCTGACCACCGAGGCGGTGCTCAACCACCTGCCCGGATATGCCGGATCACGGCCGGTGCGGGTCGGCAACGCCGCCGAACACCAGGTCCAACTGGACGTGTTCGGCCCGGTCACGGAACTCCTCGACGAACTCAGCGACCACCTCGGCGAGTTGCCCGACGATTATTGGACGCTCACTTGTCAGATGGTCGAAGCCGTGGGCAAACGGTGGTTCGAGGCCGATCACGGGATCTGGGAGGCCAGACGTCCGCCGAAGCACAACGTGTACACGCGGGTGATGTGCTGGGTGACGGTCGACCGGGCGCTGCGCATCGCCGACCGGTTCGATCGGGAGCCGCCCGGCGCGTGGCGGCAGCTGCGTGAGGAGATCGCCCACGACGTGCTCACGCATGGGTTCAATGCAGAGGTCGGGGCGTTCACCGTCGCCTACGGTGAGACGGACCTAGATTCGGCGGCCCTGTTCGTCGGACTCTCGGGACTGCTCGACGCCGACGACCCGCGGTTCGTGTCCACGGTCGACGCGATCGAGCGGGAGCTGCGGGTCGGTCCGACGGTGTTCCGCTACCGCTACGATGACGGGCTGCCCGGACTCGAGGGCGGGTTCCACATCTGCACGACGTGGCTCATCGAAGCCTTCATCAAGGTCGGCCGCATCGACGATGCCTGGGATCTGTTCCGGCAGGTCGACGCTTTGCTCGGGCCCACCGGACTGCTGTCGGAGGAATACGACCCCGTCGCCGAGATGCACTTGGGAAATCACCCGCAGGCGTACTCGCACCTCGGTTACATCCGCGTCGCCCAGCAGCTCGACGCTCACCGCCCGAGCTGAGGCAACGCTGCCTGCCGCGGCGGACCCTGTCCGAGCGATAAGTGTGCGCAGATTGCCATTTTGAACGCGGATCTGTGCAATCTGCGCACACTTTTCTCCGCTTTCCTGCAGCGCGCGATCAGCGCTGAGAGCGGTCTGCGCAGCGCGGGTGCGGCGACTCATACGTAGATGGCCTGTGGATAACTAGGCTCTGTCCACAAGCGTGAGATCACCACTAGCCTTCTTCGCCGCGGCGGAGGCAGTCTCTGCCTATGAACAATCGGGCACCGGCGCGGCAGTCTCTCGCCACTGTTCAGTCGGCCAACCTGCGGAAGCTTCGGGTCCGACCCTGGACGGAGAAACCGCGTCAGCTCATGACCGCCGCGATTCCTTTCACGCGCGCGCAGGGAGTATCGCGTGGAATCACGCGCCGCGCGCTGGACGATGAGCGGAAGTACAAGCAGCTCGGCTACGGCGTGTGGATTGAAACTGATCCTTCGACACGGGTTGTCGCTCCGACCTGGGCCGATTCCGAGTGGATCGAGGAGCGCGTGAAGCTGACGGGACTGGTGTGCATCGATCCTGATGTAGTCGCCTGCAACGTCACTGCGGCGCGGTTGTATGGATTGCCGGTGCCGTGGAACGCCGACGCGCGGGTGCATGTGGCCCGCGAGGTCAAAGGTCTGTTCATGCGCCGGAAGAATGTTGCCTTCCATCGGTACGAATGGCTTCGGTCGGAGACCTTCTTCGGCCTGCCGCTCATCACGGCGGCACATCTGTTCATCGAACTTGCGCGGGTGCTGACGGTGAGACAGTTGGTGGAACTCGGTGATGCCGCCGTCGGCCGATGGCACGGAGGGCCGCTGACGACGATCGACGAGATCCGCTCTGAGCTTGCCGCCCGCCGCCGAGTGAAAGGACGCCTCACCGCAGAGCGTGCGCTCGACTTGGTGCGGGAGAATGTGGACTCTCCGCCGGAGACGAGGCTGCGGCTTCGGCTCATCGACGAAGGACTGCCTGAACCTGTGGTCCATCCGGCTGTCATGTGCTCACTTATCGGCGCGCTGCTTCATCCGGACATGGGCTATCCGTCCATCAGGCTCGCCATCGAGTACGAAGGCGATCACCATCGCAGCTCGCCAGCCCAATTCGCCGAGGATAATCGGCGAATCTCGGCACTTCAGGCTGAAGGGTGGACGGTCATCCGAGTCTCGAAAGACTCAGATGTGGCGGAGATCTGCCGTCTGATCAGTCACCACCTGCGTGCCGGTGGCTTGATCTGAGTATGCGCCGCGCCGTTTCTGCCGACTGGCCTGCGCGCGGCGCGGCCGCAGGGCCGCTCGGCTAGAGATAAGTGTGCGCAGATTGCCAACTCCGAGCTGGATATGGGCAATTTGCGCACACTTATCCTGCCGTCAGACGGCGGATGCTCAGTAGTGCCAGCTGGCCTGTCGCGCTCAGCTCACTCGACGAGGAGGGTGACCACCTCGGCGATGCAAGCGGGCCGCTCCTGGCCATTGATCTCGATCGTCTGCTGGAGGATGACCTGCGTGCCCTTCTCCCCGCGGATGACGTCCTTGACCTCGACCTTTCCGCGCAGGCGGGAGCCGACGACGACGGGCTGGAGGAAGCGGACCTTGTTGAGGCCGTAGTTGACGCGGATGGACACGCCTTCGATGGTGAATACCTCGGAGGAGAACTTCGGAATCAGCGCGAGTGTGAAGAATCCGTGTACGATCGTCGCACCGTAGGGGCCCTCGGCCGCGCGTGCTTCGTCGACGTGGATCCATTGGTGGTCGCCGGTGACGTCGGCGAAGCTGTTGATGGCGTCCTGGTCCATGGTCAGCCACTCGGAGGTGCCGAGCTCCTGGCCGATGAGCGATTCGAACTCGTCGATGCCGTTGATTGTGCGCACGTGGTTCTCCTTTGATCCTGGCTCAGATGCTGAGCGGACATTCGATTGAGGTCCGCCGTTCCTGGCATCATACGTGGCGGGCCGTGCGACGCCACCCTGCCGTCCGGACTGTGAGTCGCGCGACCTGAGTCCGTTAGGTTGGAGACATGGCCGAAGATCCACAGGAGCGTCCGGAAACGCTGACGCATCCCCTCGCGCCGAGGTGGCTGGAGCGTCCCGACGGCTACCGTCACTTCGAATCCGCGTACTTCGTCGGCCGTGGCCGGGATACGTTCGACCACTGTGCCGAGGAGCTGCTGCACTGGGAGGTCAAGATCCGCAGCGGCTTCGACATCGATGTGGATGGAAGCGCGGACAGCACCGACCGCGCGTCCGGCTCTAGTGCGTCAGCAAAGACTGCGCATCGGTCGCCGCGTGTGGAGCGGGGACAGGAACTGACGATTCGGGTGCGACTCGGACCGTTCCGCTTGCCCGAACCGTCTCGCGTCATCGATGTCATCGAGACGGAGGATCGGTGCGGCTTCACCTACGGCACGAAGCCGGGACATCCGATCACCGGAGAAGAATCATTCATCCTCATCCGCACCGCCGATGACCGAGTGTTCCTCGTTCTGAGGTCGGTCTCGCGAGCGGGGCTGGGAATCTGGCGACTCGGTGAACCATGCGTCCGGCTCGCTCAGATCATCTACCGGCGCCGCTACGGACGGGCCTTGCGCAGCTGATCAGGCACGCTGATGAGCGAGAAGCGCTCGTCGTGCGGGGCCACCTCACTTCGAAAGCGGATGAGGGTGCCTCGCAGCGGGGCGCGCGTTCAGATGGCGGGTCAGTTGCCGGGAATCGAGTCGCGGGCCGGGGTGTATTCCCAGTGCCACGGCTCGTACATGCTCGCCTTGGCCCAGTCCGGGTTTTCCCAGCCGTATTCGTCACCGTGCTCGACGAGCCAGCCCCAGGCTCCGGTCTTGTTGGCCACTCCGCCGCCGAGGTCGAGGGCGATACCCCAACCGTGCAGAGAGGTTCCCGGCTTAGCGGACAATCCCGGCTTCCGGCTGGCCACAGAGAGCTGGCCGGCCATGTCGCGGTAGGAATCCGTGATCTCGAGTTCCTTGCCGGTGTCCTTCTTGTACGCGGCGTTCATCTTCGCGAAGGAGACGGCGGCGTCCGCACGGAGTCGGTGATCTTCCTTGCCGAGGTCGCACAGCCACTCATCGGGCAGCTCGCCGTTGCCGGCGGACTGATCGAAGTTCTGCTTCTCATCGCAGCCGGGCAGGGCGCTCTTCTCGACTGCGCGGGACGCGGCTTCGACCTTCTTCTGCTTGGCGCTGGGCACGCCGATCTCCATCGACGACTTGCCCTTGACCTCGGGGACGTCGGCGTTGACCTTCTCCGCGTTGATGGCAGAGGGCTCACTGGCGGCAGTCGGGTCGGTCTTGACCTCGGCACCTCCGCTGAGATTGTTGACCAGCATGGTCACTGCAGTGGCGGCGCCTGCCACAGAGACGGCGGCGAGGGTGGACGCGGTCCGCAGCTTCCGCTTGCGCACGGATTTCAGCAGTGAACCATCGGACCCGCGGCTCTCGGCGGCTCCTGCGCTGACCCGGCGGATCGACGAGGCGGACGGAGAACCGAAGGTCGTCGGGACTGCGGCGGCTTCACGAGCCATCGCGTTCCGCCGCGGAGATGTCTGTGCTGCACGTGCCTCGGCGGCCATCGCTGCGCGCCTGGGCGACAGGGTCTCGGTCGAGGTGCCCGCGGAAGCAGGGGTGGCCGGGGTCGCGGGGCCAGCGGCAGCAGGGGCGGTCGGTGTTCCGGTCTCGCGTTTCGACGTGCGAGCGCGAGAGAATGGGGACGATGAGCGCCGCCTGTGCAGATCCCGTCGACGCACCTGTGGTTCTGTGGTCGATGATGACTCTGACATAAAACTCCGTGTGGTGTGATTCCGCGAAGACCGCCGAGGTTTCGACGACTTCAATACAACATCACAAAATTGTAACGGGAATGTGTAGAACCTGTCATATTTAAGTGATGAGTCGCACTCGTGGGCGGTCAGCCGATACTCAGGCCGGGCTCGATGGAATCACCGGAAGCCCGGCATCGGACGAGGTCAGCACCCTACGGTCAACAGGGCCCGCGCGCGAGGTTATTCGGATCGGCTCTCGACGTACTGCCGGAGCGCGCGTTCCTGGGCTTCCTCGTCGGGGAAGACCGCTTCCGTCCGCGCGCCCCCTGTCACGGGATCGTTACTGAAGATCAGCTTGATGCCGAGCAGGCGTGCCTGCCCCTGCGCGATGACGAGGCCGAGGCCCATTCCGCCGCCTCCGGCGGAGACGAAGCGGGTCGGGCCGGTGTTGACGATATCCGGCGGATATCCGGCACCGGAGTCGGAGACGATGATGCTGCGCGTGCTCGTCTCCAGGCGGATGGGATCCCCGCCGTGCTTGATCGCGTTGACCAGCAGGTTCGACACGATGCGCTCGAAGCGGCGGACATCGGTGACCAGCGTCGAATTCAGCGCCGCGAGATGAGTGTCGATCTGGTGGCCGGCCAGGGCGCCCGAGGCCTCCATCGTGCCCAGCAGGGAACGGATCGCCTGATCGACGTCGACGCGGGTGAACTCGGGATTGGCACGGCCGGCGTCGAGACGGGAGACCTCGAGGAGATCCTCGACGAGGACCTGCATGCGCACGACTCGGTCCTTGACGAGCTCGGCGGGGCGGGAATCCTCTTCGAGCAGGTTCGCGGCATTGACCAGCCCGGTCAGCGGGGTGCGCATCTCGTGCGCGAGGTCCGCGGTGAAGCGCTGCTCGGAGTCGATGCGTTCGGTCAGGCGGGCCACAGCGGTGTCGACTGCCGTGGCGAAGGCCCACACTTCCTGATCGGATTCGTCGATGACATCGGCGATGCGCGTCGTCGTGTCCCCGCCGGCGATCTTCCGGGCCGCCTGCGCGCCGAGGGTCAGCCTGCGGGAGATGCGGCCGGCGACGATCGAGCCGACACCGCCGACGACGAGGGCGGAGCCGATCATGCCCACCAGCAGCGCCTGGTCGATGCGGCCGATGAGCTCCTGGCTGTCCTTCGTCGAAGCGCGTACGGAGATCACCTGGGTATGCGAGCCGACCTCGATCGGGGCCGCTGCCCACACGATCTCCTCACCGTCGACCTCGGAACGGATGGTAACGCTCTGGCCCTTGAGCGCGGACTTGCGCGCCTCCTTGGGCAGCTCCGGATCATCGATGCGGGCGTTGAGGGTCAGCACCCCCGTCTCGGAGAAGATGGCCGTTGCATTCGTCAGCTGCTCGGTCACCGTCGACCGCATCCGGTCGTCCTCGCCCGGGCCGCGGATTGGCGCAGCACGATGAACACGACAGGACGGAGATGATCACCGAGGCGACGATGAGCAGAGAGATCTTCCAGCGCAGTGACATCTAATCAGCCTGCGAAGCGGTAACCGAATCCGCGAACGGTTTCGATCATGTTCGCCCCGATCTTCTTCCGCAGGCGCTGGATGTGGACGTCGACGACACGGGAGTCGCCGGCCCATTCGTAGCCCCACACCGTGAACGCGATCTTCTCCCGCGAATACACGTGCTCGGGCTGCTCGGTCAGCAGCAGGAGGACACGCAGCTCGGTGGGGGTGAGGTGAACTTCCTCCCCGTCGACCTCGACCGTCAGCGGCCGGTGTCGAGGACGAGGGAGCCCAGTCGTGTGCGGAACGGGCCCAGCCCGCCGTCGGATCCGGACGTCTCCGCGGCCACCGTGGGCGAGTCGCTCGGACGTGGCGGAACCGCGCCGCCGATCGCTTCTTCGTCGTCGTCCGCCTCGGGGACGGTGGTGAACTTCCCACCGGCGCGAGGTAGGTGTCATCGGATTCGAGCTGCGCTCGCAGTCGATCTCGGGTGTCCATTCCGGGGCTGGCGCCGAGGACCTCGGGGATGCCGTCGCCGGTGACCATGCCGCCGGGGCCGATCACGGTGTCGTGGTGTTCATCCGCCTCGGGGGCGGGGGAGTAGCCGAACCGGTCGGTGCCGGTGGTGATGAACCGGCGGACGACCGCGCGGATGCGGGCGTTGAGCACCTGCATGTCGAACGGCTTGGTGAGGTAGTCGTCTGCGCCGGCCTCGAGGGCCTGGACGATGTCGATGGCATCGGAGCGGGCGGAGATGATGATGATCGGGATCGTCGAACGCTCGCGCACGGCACGGCAGATGGAAGCGCCGTTCATCGTCGGCAGCATGAGATCCAGCAGGAGGACGTCGGCGCCGTTGGCGGAGACGAATTCGTACCCCTCGCGGCCGTCGGCGAATGCCGAGACCGTGTAGTCGAATCGTTCGAGTCCGATCTGCGTCGTTTCGCGGATGACCTCATCATCCTCGACCAGAACTATATGCATTACGTTTCTCCATTAAGCCGCGTGAAGCGTTGACCTGGTTCAAACCTACCGTCGTGCAGGCGATACACCTGCACCGACCAGCCGGATGGGCAGCATGCTTTGTCCCCGTCGGCGAACATGGCCTCCTGCACCACCAGTGTCCCATTTCTGCCGGGATCGACCTTGAGTTGATTGCCGGTGGCGATGAGTTCGAGGCGGGGCTCGCCCCTGTATTCGCTGACGACCGCGCCGGCGATGGTCTCATCCCGCTGCTTGGGGTTGGCCACCGTGACCAGCTGGAACTTCTGTTCGCCGCTGAGGAACGGCGACGAGAACTTCAGGCAGTCCTTGCAATCGGCGATGACCTCGGCCGTCTCCGTGACGCTGCCGGTGACCGCGTTGCCCGACGACGATTCGATGGCCTTGCGGACCTCGTCGAGCGAGAACGGCTCGTTCGGCTCGCCGGCGGCCTCGGTGTTGGGGGCGAAGAGCGAGGGGGAGGGGTTGCCCTCGGGCGAGACCTTGAGGCCGCGATCGGGTCCGCACGCTGTGACGGTGAACGTCATGACTGCCGCAAGGAGGAGCGCCGTGAAGGTGCGGAGGGTGCGACTGAGGGACGTCGAGTGGGGATTGTCGAGGGGGCTGGGTCCGACTGCTGTGGTGCCCGTAGAGGTTGCAGTCGGGGCCGATGCGTCTGCGCATGGCTCACGGCCAGGCGGGGCCTGGCTGGAGTGAAAAGAGCACAGCGCCTCCCCGGAGGCGCGTCTGACGGTGACGGGCACACCCTCATTTTTGCCTGTTCGGAGCCTGTAGTCCACCTGATCATCGGCGCAGGCGGGTCTGGGCCGGCCCCGGATCGGCTGGTCGCCGCGTTCTCCGTTGGGTTCAAGGGCTCTTGTGGCCACCTCGGTGTCGTGGGGATTGACGGTCGGGTACGGCCACCACGGTGCCGAGGGGATCGAGCTTCCAGGTGGGGCAGTCCACGACTTGATCTCGGCCACAGGATGGGTCGGCTCTCAGGTCCGACCGGTAGAATGGCGGGCATGGCGCCCACGAACACCCCGAAGAAGAAGTCCACAGGCGGCAAGCCCACCAGCACGGTGTCCTACAAGGACGCGCTCAAGGTCGGTGCCGTCTGCGCAATCGTCACCCTCGTCCTCGCGATCATCGTCACCCGAGCGTGGCAGGACGGCCGTGCCTTCGGTTACGCATTCATCTATGCCGGAGCGGCATTTGTGCTGGTGTCGGGCTTCACGAGCTACCTCAACTGGGTGATGCGCAAAGACACGCAGAACCAGAACCAGTCCTACCCCGTCATGCGCTGAGTCGCCCTACCGCGTGCTTCGTATGCGAGACGGCTCGTTGCTCGCATAACCTCGCGTGACTGTCATTTCCTACAGCTGCTGAGGCATCAGACACCGAAAGCGCCATAACGCCCTGCAGGAGCAGGGAGTTATGGCGCTTGTCATGAGGGATTCTCGCGGTCGAGGGGAGAGCCAGTCGTGGTCTGCGCGGGAAGCCGACCAGCCCCGCCGTTCGCACCGCAGCTACTTGAACCGCAGTAGGCGGAGGCTGTTGAGGATGACGAACACCGACGAGAACGCCATCGCAGCCCCGGCGATCATCGGGTCGAGCAGACCGAACGCCGCGATCGGGATCGCTGCCGTGTTGTAGGCGAAGGCCCAGAACAGGTTGCCCTTGATGAGCCCCAAGGTCCGGCGCGAGAGCCTGATCGCCTGCGGGATCTGCTGAGGATCGGACTTGACCATGGTGACATCCGAAGCCGCCATCGCCGCGTCCGTGCCCGACCCCATCGCGATGCCGAGGTCGGCACCGGCCAGAGCGGCGGCGTCGTTGACCCCGTCGCCCACCATGGCCACGGCCCGGCCCTGCCCCTGCAGTTCGCTGACCACGGAGACCTTGCCTTCCGGACGGACATCCGCACGGACTTCGGTGATTCCGAGAGCCTCGGCGACCACCTCGGCGGCTTGGGCGTTGTCCCCGGTCAGCAGCACGGTGCTCAGTCCCAGCGAATGCAGTTCGTCGATCGCTGCCTTGGCCGTCGGCTTGGCTTCATCGGAGACGAAGCTCAGCCCGCGGAACTGACCGTCGATCGCCAGTGCGACGATCGTGGCCCCACGCGGAACCGAATCGGTCGGGTAGTTGACCGCGATTCCGCGCTCGCGGAGCAGATCAGGACGACCGGCGAGAACCTCGGCGCCGTCGATCGTGGCCCGCAGTCCGCCGCCGGCGATGTTCTCGAAATCCGTGACCGATGACCCGGCCGCGGTTTCGACCGACCTCGCCGAGGCGGCCCTGGCCGAATCCTCGGACGATCCCATCGAATCCGGCTCGGTCGAGACAGTCCCGGTCGAGAGGCTCCCCGCCGAGGGAGTCCCGGTCGCGGCGGCTCCCGCTGACCCCGTCCCGACGATCTCGGGCGCGGCGTCGACGATGGCGCGGGCGATCGGGTGTTCGCTGCGCGATTCCAATCGGGCCAGGACATCGAAGTCAGCGGGCGAGAGCTCGGTTCCGGTCAGGCTCATCACGCCGGTGGTCAGGGTGCCGGTCTTGTCGAGGACGACCGTATCGATCGACCGCGTCGACTCCAGCGCCTCGGGACCGGAGACGAGGATGCCCAGCTGGGATCCGCGCCCCGACGAGACTGCGAGAGCCGTGGGCGTGGCCAGGCCAAGGGCGCAGGGGCAGGCGATGATGAGCACGGTGAGTGCCGCATGCAGTCCCGCCGCCCAGTCGCCGGTGGCGAAGCCCCAGACGAGCAGGGTGAGGATGGCGATGCCGAAGACGATCGGCACGAACACCGCCGAGATCCGATCGGCCAGTCGCTGCACGGCAGGTTTGCCGTTCTGCGCACGGGAGACGAGATCGGCCATGGCTGCCAGCGTCGTGTCCGCACCCACACGGGTGGCACGGACCTCGAGCACACCGGAGGTGTTGATCGTGGCGCCGGTGACGGAATCTCCGGGGCCGACCTCGACCGGAACGGATTCGCCGGTGAGCATCGCCTCATCGATGGCCGAATGACCGTTCAGCACCTCACCGTCGGTGGCGATCTTCTCGCCGGGACGGACGAGGAAGACATCGCCGATGGTCAGCTCATCGATCGGCACCTGCACCTCGACACGGCCCGCGCTAGCGGGAGCGGCATCAGCTGCAGCCCCCTCCGCGGCAACTCCATCCGTGCTGGCACCCTCACGCAGCACGGTCGCGGACTTCGCGCCGAGGTCGAGGAGTGCCTTGAGCGCGGCCGTCGCCCGGTTCTTCGCCCGATCTTCGGTGAGCTTGCCGATGAGCAGGAACACCGTGATCGCCGCGGCCGCCTCGAACCACACGTGGTAATCGCCCGGGATCGCCCAGCCATGGCCATCGGCGACGGCCCGGCCCAGCGTGAAGTAGGAGTACAGGCTCGCGACGGTGATGCCGACGCTGACCAGGGTGTCCATGGTCGTCGACCCACCGCGCGCGGCCTTGAACGCCGCCGAATGGAACGGCCACGCACCCCACGTGACGACGGGCAGGGCGAGGATCGCGACGATCCACTGCCAGCCGGTGAAGTGCCAGCTCATGACCATCGAGATCGCGACGATCGGCACCGCCAGGATGAGTGAGCCGATGAAGCGCGGCCGCAGATGGCGGGGATCGTAGTCGACGATCTCGGGGCCGTCGCCGCCTCCGCCGGGGCTGCGCACCGTGGCGCTGTAGCCGGCCTTCTCGACGGCGGCGGTGATGTCGTCGTCGCTGAGCTCGGAATCGATGATCACATGCGCGGTCTCGAGCGGCAGGTTGACCTCCGCGGTGACCCCGTCGAGGCGGGTGAGCTTCTTCTCGATCCGGGCCGAACACGACGCACAGGTCATGCCCGTGATCTCGAGCTCGAGCTCGCGGGGCATCACTTCACCTCGTAGCCGGCCTCATCGACGGCGGCACGGATCGCCGCATCGTCGAGTTCGTTCGACGACGTGATCGTCACCGGGGAATCGCCCCCGGCGTTGAGGTCGACCGCAACTTCGGTTACGCCGCCCAGCGCGCCGAGCTCTTCCTTGACCGCGGCTTCGCAGTGTCCGCAGGTCATTCCCGAAACGGTGATGGTGGTGGTCGTCATCGTGCTCTCCTATCAGCTGTGAAAGTGTCCCGATGTCCGGGCCTCAGGCGTCGTCGCACCCCGAACGGGCGGACGCGGCCGTCCGGCTCAGCTCTTGATGAGTCGGGAGATGGCGGCTGATGCCTCCTCGACCTTCTTCCGCGCTTCCTCTTCGTCGCCGGACCCGGCGGCGTCAACCACGCAGTGAGCGATGTGCTCTTCGAGGAGGTTGATGGAGACCGCGTGCAGCGCGGCTGTCGCGGCGGAGACCTGGGTGAGGATGTCGATGCAGTACTTATCGTCATCGATCATCTTCCCGATGCCGCGGACCTGACCTTCGATCCGCTTCATCCTCCGCGTGAGAGCGTCCTTCTGCGGGGTGTATCCATGTTGGTCAGCCATGGTCACACTGTATACCCCTATGGGGTATGAATCAAGATCGACCCTCGCCGAGGTGGCTGTGCGTTTGCTCTCACCTCGACCCTTCCGTGTCGCCCGGCTCCTACAATCGAAGATATGCGTGCTGCCAGACTGTTCCGGTTCCCGGTCAAGGGATTCCCCGCCGAGGAGCTCACCGAAGCTCGGGTGGTCAGGGACCGCGGAATCCGCGGCGACCGGATCGCGGCGTTCACGAACGGCAGCCTCGACGTCCCCGCCGACGCCTGGCACTCGTACTCCGCTTTCACCGTGCTCAAGAACGACACCGACCTGCAGAAATGGCAGGTGGCAGCAACCCTCCCCGAGGCGACCGACACCGAATCCGCGATCGAGTCCGGTCCTGATGATCGGAACTCCACCGTCGAGGCGGCCGACCATGACTCCGCGACCGTGACCCTGACGGCTCCGACGGGGGAGTCGACGACCTTCTCCACCGACGATGATCAGGGCAGAGCCGCCTCGGCGAGCTTCCTCTCTGAGCGCATACCCCCTCAGGGTACATTCCCGCGCTGCCTGGCCGTCGCCGATCAGGGGATGTTCGACTCGCAGCGCTCGGGGATCTCGCTCATCAACCCCGCCACGGTCGCCGCGATCGCCGAGACGGACGAAGGACGAGCAGCCCTCGGCACTGATAACGATGAACTCGATCCGCTGAGGTTCCGCGGCAATGTCCTCGTCGAGGGACTCGCGCCGTTCGAGGAATTCGCGCTCATCGGTTCGATCATCCGCCTCGGCGGGGTGCGCCTGGCGATCCGCTCGACGATCGAACGCTGCCCGGCGACCACCGTCAATCCGACCACCACCGAGGTCGACGTCAATGTGCCGCGGCTACTCAACTCCGCCTGCGGGCATCTGCACTGCGGAATCTACGGGCAGATCCTCGAGACCGGCGATGTCAGAGCCGGCGACGAGATCACCGTCGAAGGCCCAGCCCCGCGCGAACTCATCAAGGTCGCGCGCACGCCGCGCTTCATGACCGTCGTCGGGCGTCAGCAGATCTGCAACGACATTGTCGAGGTGTCCCTGCGCGACGACCTCGGCTGGATCCGCGAGTTCGACGAACCGGGCACGAACCTGCGCGTCCACCTCGACCTCGGCGCACCGTTCTGGCGGACCTATACGATCACCGACGTCGACGACGACATCGTCCGCATCGCCGTGCGCACCCAGGGCAAGGGCTCCCGCGCGGTGGCGTCGCTGGACGAAGGACAGCGGATCCTCACCTCCGGCCCGCACGGAACCATGACCGCCTCCCGCGTCTTCGGCGGCACAACGGCCCTGATCACCGCGGGAATCGGCATCACCCCGAGCCTCGGACTGCTGCGCAGCGATGGGCTGGCCGACCTGCCCGCCACCGACCGGATCCGGCTCTTCCACGTCGACCGCGACCACCGCACCGCCTGCCTGTGGAACCGGCTGCAGGACCGCGCCCACTCGGGAGCCGTGCCCGTCGAGACTCACCACCGCGACACCGCGACGGTCGGCCGACCCGGCCACCGGGAACTCGTCGACTGGGTGGCCGGCTGCGACAACGTTATGGTCTGCGGACCCCGCGACTTCACGGCGGCCGTGCTCGCCGCCGCTGACGAGGCCGGCGTTCCCGCCGTCCACCAGGAGACCTTCGCCTCTCCGAACACGGGAATGAGCGAGGCCATCGCCGCATGCTCGCCCGCCGAGGTGACCCTGGAGGAATCGGGCACGAGCTTCGTCTGGCAGCCGCAGGAAGGCACCCTGCTCGAATCCTTGGAAGCGCGCGGATTCCGGTCTCCGAGCTCCTGCCGAGGCGGATCCTGCGGAACCTGCTCGGTGTCCCTGGCCGCCGGGTCCGTGCTCTACCCGATCGAACCGGCTGCCCGAGTCGAGGGCGACGAAGTGCTCGTGTGCTCCGCGGTCCCCGCCGGGCCCATCAGTCTGGCTCTCTGAACCCGGCAGCCTGACCAAGCAGGCTAGTCAGGCAGGCTGACTCGGCGCTCTGACCCCGCCGGGTGAACCGGCAGAGGGCGCTCGACCGGGTGGCACAATGGATTCCATGCCGAAGAAGAAGCGCACCGTGCTGTCGAAGGGGCCCGCCGGACCGGTGGGTCGCCTGAGTCGGTGGGTCCGCCTCTCCGCAGCCGGTCGGATCATGTTCGCGAACTCGATCATGCTCGTGGGAATCATGGTGCTCACGACGAGTCTGCTCTACCTCCAGCTCTCCCAGCTCAACACGAAGCGCGAACAGGACCTGCTGCGGTCGGCCGCGGACAACATCTCGATGTCGCTGGGCCTCGTCGGCACCGGTGACGTCGGCCAAGACGACTATCTCGACTCCGAGTCCCGCGACGACGTCCAGACGCTGCTGGACAACGTCATCAGCCAATACGGCTTCGACATCGCCGCGGTCGTGCCCATCGACTTCCTCCTCACCCCGCCGACCCTGGGCTCACCCGGACGCCAACAGGCGCTGGAAGCGAAGACCGCCTCGGCGGATTCCGGGAAGATTCCCGAGGACTCCATCGACCAGCTGGCCCAGGCCGTCGACGGACAGGCCCTGCAGGAGGGCAGGTCGACCGTGCGCTTCATCAACGACGGCGGCCCGGCCGACGGCACCATGTACGTCGTCACCCCCGTCTACGCCGAGCACGTCGGCGTCGACGGACTGAGATCGGACACCGTCGTCGGCGCCGTCATCGTCGGCAGCTCCGCCGATTCGGTCCGCGAAGGCTTCCTGGCACAGGGCAAATGGCTCATCGGCATCGCCGTGCTCACCCTCATCCTCGGCATCGGCTCGTCCTGGGTGACATCGCGGGGACTGCGCAGGGTCACCGGCGACTACGGTGCCGACGAGCTGCGCAGCATGCTCGACTTCTACTCCTCCGTGCTCACGGCCGTCTCCGAAGGACTGCTGCTCGTCGACCGTGCCCGCGGAATCGTGCTCATCAACACCGAGGCCCGGGAACTGCTGGGCATGCCGCCCGCCGGTGACGATGCGGACCCGGGCCCCACCTCGGCGGAGGAGATGCCGCTGCGCGAACTCGACCTGCCCGAGGCGCTGCACGATCTGCTCGCCTCCGGCCGGTGGGCTCGTGACGAGATCCACTACACCGACGACCGCGTCCTCGTCGTCAATCAGCAGCCCACCGAGGCGGCCAGTGACACCTGGGTCGTGACCATGCGCGATCACACGGAGCTGGCCGAGCTCTCCGGTGAACTCGTCTCCGTGCGGTCCTTCTCCGATTCCCTGCGCGCGCAGACCCACGAATACGCGAACCGGCTGCACATGGTCGTGTCCCTGCTCGAGACCGGGCACGTCGACGAGGCCATCGACTTCGCGGCCAAGGACATCGACGATCTCAACCGGGTCAACGGGGACGGGTCGATGACCTTCGACCACCCCGTCCTCTCGGCCCTGCTGCTGTCCAAGATCTCCCAAGCCGCCGAGGCGGGCATCGAGATGACGGTGGACACCGCGGACCTCACGGGCAACCTCGGCGGAGATGATCGCGACCTCGCCACGATCCTCGGCAACCTCGTCGACAATGCCTTCGACGCTCTGAGCAGGCAGGATGTTCTGTCCGAAGACAAGAGGGTCCATGTCGAGCTCTCCGGTTCCGGCGGTCCCGGCGGATTCATGATCGAAGTCAGCGACGACGGTCCGGGCATCGATGAGGAGTACCTCGACGCGATCTTCGAACGCGGCTGGTCGACGAAGCACGACGGCGTCGAGACCGACCAGGGGCAGGGACGTCAGCAGACGGGGACCCGCGGAGTCGGGTTGTCCCTGGTCGTGCAGGCGGTCCGCCGCCTCGGGGGAGCCGTCGACCTGCAGGGCCGTGGAGAGGACTGCGACCGATTCAAGGGCGCAGTGCTCACGGTGTGGCTGCCCGACGCCGGTAGTGCAGGCCAAGTCGAACACCACTCGATGTAACGGGACTGCAACACGATCCAGGGCGCTGTCAAACAGGTGAAGATAGACTGGCGGCATGTCGGACACAACTACGCCTGAATCGAGCATCGGTGTGCTCGTCGTCGAGGACGAGGTGGTCGCCGCCCGTGCTCACGCGAAGTACATCGACCGCATCGACGGCTATCACGTCGCGGGAGTGGCGAAGAACGCCACCCAGGCGATGGCTGCTGTCACGGGGCAGATCTACGGCCTCGACCCCTCCGGCATCCACCTCGTCCTCCTCGATATGAACCTGCCCGACGGGCACGGACTCCAGGTCTGCCGTGGCATCCGCGGTCAGCGCGTCGACGTCGACATCATCGCCGTCACCGCGGCCCGCGACATGCAGATCGTGCAGGAGGCTCTGTCCTATGGGGTCGCCCAGTACATCATCAAGCCCTTCACCTTCCCCGTATTCAAATCCAAACTCGAGGCATATTCGTCCTTCCGCAACCGCCTCGGCGGGGATTCGAACGACGGCGAGGTCACCCAGACCGAGGTCGACAAGGCGATCTCGGCTCTGCGCACCCACACCGTGGCAGCGACTGCGAAGGGCGTGCCCGATGCGGTCCAGGCTGAGGTGAAGAAGCTGCTCAACGAGAACCCGGGTCAGTCCGCGGCCGAGTTGGCCGAAGGCCTCGGCGTCTCCCGAGTCACCGCTCGTCGCTATCTCGAATCCATGGCTGACGCCGGCATGCTCGAGCGGCGTCCCCGGTACGGTTCGGCCGGACGTCCCGTCCTCGAATACACCGTCGTCCCCGACGCAGGCTGACTATTCCGCGGATTCTGCACCGCTAGGTGGGCGAAATGGTCACGCTAGGTGGGATAAATGGTCACGAAAAACCGTGGTCGGCGTGACCATTTTGACCACCTAGTGGGTCCGGATGGCAGGAATACGTGACCGTGACCGATGCCGTGGGCATTGTTGGGTCGATCCACGGCGTTCTGAGCGCCGAAACCGCCGTGGATCGACCTAACAATCGGTCATGGACCGACGTGGCGGCGGGCTCTGCGTGCCCACCCGACCTGCCGCATGGCAATGGACATTGCGGAATCCCCGGTAGAGGATGGTTCCATGTCGAAGAAGTCCCGGGTCTGGCTGGCCGTCTCACTCGTTATCGTGCTGCTCGCCGGAGCCGGGGTCTTCGCCCTCTTCCGGCTTCCGATGACGAAGTCCTCCGCCGCCGAGGCGGCCGCTCACGACCTCGCCGAAGAGCAGCTGAGCTCGGACATCTGGCATGAGAAGGACCTCGCCCAAGGGCTGTTCGACCGGGTCACGAAGTCGTTGGGCAAGAGGGTCGACCTGCGATCGGTCACCGTTGACGACATCACCGAGGCCGATGGCCGCACCGTGGCCACACTCGACTGGACCTGGGCGAACAACGACGGAGAGTCCTGGGAATACAGTTCCCAGCTGCCGTTGGAGAAGAGCGGACTCTTCTGGTGGGCGGATCTCACGGAGAAGGCCATCCACCCGAAGCTCGGCAAGGGCGGCAGCTTCGCACTGCGCGCGAATCCAGGCGGACGCGGGAAGATCCTCGGTGCCGATGACGAAGTGCTCATGGAGGACGGGAAGGTCATCGATATCGGCATCCACCCGAACCGGCTCGACCCCGACACCATCGGCAAGCTCGTCAAGGGGCTCAATGACGGCGTCGACTCCCTCGACCTCGACGCCGATGACCTCGAGAAGTCGGTCGATGACGCCGAGGACAATCAGCTCGTCCCCGTCGTGACCCTGCGCGAAGACGACTACAAAGAGGTCAAGAGCGCCATCCACGATCTGCCGGGAATCCTCTTCACCGAGGATACCCAGACCCTGACACGCTCCCGCGGGTTCGCCCAGGCCACACTCGGTTCGGCCGGACCCGCCAGCGCCGATGACATCGAGAAGTCCAAGGGCGAGATCATCGCCGGTGACATCGTCGGGCGCACCGGACTGCAGAAGACCTTCAACTCCCGCCTCGCAGGTCCCGGCAGCGTCGAAGTCTTCGCCAAGGGCGATGCGACCGACGACAAGGGTGGGAAGACGAAGCTGACGAGCCTGCACGCCTTCGAATCGAAGGACGGCGAGGATCTCGAGACCACCCTCGACGTCGACATCCAGGCCGCCGCGGACAAGGCGGCGGCGACCGCGAAGAAACCCGCTGCTGTCGTCGCGATCCGCCCCAGCGACGGTCATGTTCTCGCCGTGGCCAACCATGACCCGGGAGGAGCGGCCTGGGACCGAGCATTAAGCGGCCAGTATGCTCCCGGCTCGGTGTTCAAGATCGCCTCGGGGCTGGCGCTGCTCGACGCCGGGGTGGGTCCCGATGACGACATCGACTGCCCGAAGACCGTGAACGTCGGCGGGAAGAGCTTCAAGAACGCCGAAGACGAAGTGCTCGGCAACGTCAGCTTCGCCGAGAACTTCGCACACTCCTGCAACACCGCCTTCGTGTCCTCCGGCGAAAAGGTCTCAGGCAGCGAGTTGGCCGATGCTGCCGCCCAGCTCGGCATGCTCGGCGACGCCTCGGCCATCGGCGCGAAGATGGCCTCGGTGCCGGCCGACGATGACGAGGTCACCCATGCCGCGCAGATGATCGGTCAGGGCAAGGTGCAGTCGAGCCCGCTGGCCGTGGCGACGATGACCGCCTCGGTCGAGGCGGGGGAGACGATCACCCCGCAGCTCGTCCTCGGAGATGCGGTCGAGGAGGCGGAGAACGGCGACAGCGGCGAAGGCGCCGGCGACGGCAGCGACTCCCCGACGCTCGACGCGGACGCGGCGAAGGAGATCTCCGAGATGATGCGCAAGGTCGTCACCGAGGGAACCGCCACCGATCTCGAAGATGTTCCCGGCGATCCCGTCCACGGCAAGACCGGAACGGCCGAATACGGCGACGAGACCCCGCCGCGCACTCACTCATGGTTCGCCGGATTCCAGGGCGACCTGGCCGTGGCCGTCCTCGTCGAGGACGGCGGATTCGGCGCCGAGGCGGCCGTCCCGGTGGCGCACGACTTCCTCGACGAGGTCAACTGACCACCACCGAGGCGGCTCCCTCGGGCGGAGCGGCAACCGCAGCTGACCTGCGGCCGCCTCCCGACGGGGACGCGCCCCCTGCTTCATGCGCGGATTATTTCATGCGCAGCGACCGCATCACCTGAAGCGCACCGGACATGGCCTTCGCGAACGTCTTCTGGTCGAGAGGACCAGCCGGCGCGATCGGGTGGAGGCGCTGTTCGGCGATCGTGTGCGAGTGCATGAACTGGTAGAGGCCCTCGGGTCCGTGCCGGTGGCCCATCCCCGAGGCCTTGACTCCTCCGGCCGGAGCGTCGATGGACCCCCAGCTGGCCGGGTAGACCTCATTGACATTGACCATTCCGGATTCGACCTGACGCGCGATCTCACGCCCGTGGGAGCGAGAGTACACGGAGGCCGCGAGTCCGTAGTCGCTGTCATTGGCCGCAGCGATCGCCGCGGCGTCGGACGGGACCGAATAGACGGAGACGACGGGACCGAACGTCTCCTCGCGACGCAGCTCGGATGACGCGGGAACATCCGTGAGAACTGTCGGAGCGTAGAAATAGGGACCGAGATCGGGCACTGGGTGTCCGCCGGCAAGGACCGTGGCGCCGACGCTGCGGGCCTGTTCGACATGTTGGGTGATCGTCTCGAGCTGCTTCGGCCCCGCCAGGGTGCCCATGTCCGGGCCGTACTCGAATTCGGCGCTGAGACGGTAGGCCCGGGCCGCCTCGGCGAAATGGGTGCAGAAGGTCTCATAGAGGTCCTCGTGGACGTAGATGCGCTCGATCGAGATGCACAGCTGCCCGGCCGAGGAGAACGACCCGCGAACGGCACCTTCGACGGCCTTCTCCAGGTCCGCGTCGGCGGCCACGATCAGGGGATTCTTTCCCCCGAGCTCGAGCGCGGTCGGGAGCAGACGCTGCCCCGTCTCGGCGGCGATCGACCGTCCCGCGGCCGTCGAACCGGTGAACGAGATTCCGTCCGCACCGGCCATGAGCGCGTGCCCGAGCTCGGAGGACGGGCCGGGCACGAGCTGCCAGACCTCGGGAGGCAGACCGGCGGCGATCGCCAGCCTGCGCATGAACACCGAGGTCAGCGTCGTGGTCGAATCGGGTTTGTGGACGACGGCGTTGCCGGCGGTCAGGGCCGCGAACAGGTCGGTCGCTCCCAGGGTGAGCGGGTAGTTCCATGGGGTGATGAACCCGACCACTCCCAGCGGAGTGCGCGTGATCTCGGTGCGGGTGAGCACGGGGATCGCCCCGCGCCGACGTTCGGGACGCAGATAACGGGCGGCCATCACCCCGTAGTGGCGCAGCACGTTGTAGGTATCGAGGATCTCGTCATAGGCGTGGATGCGAGCCTTGCCGGTCTCGTACTGGATGATGTCGAGCAGCAGGTCCTCGTTCCGAGCCAGTGCGGAATGCAGTCGAGTGAGCACCTTCGCCCGGTGCTCCACCGACTGGGCAGCCCACGTGGGGCCGGCGATGCGGGCCGTGGCGTAGGCGGCTTCGATATCGGCAGGAGTGTTCCGAGTGAACCGGTCGACCTCTCGGCCGGTGAACGGTTCGACGCCGCGCATCACCTCGCCCGAACCGGAGGCATCCGCGTACGGATCGGTGTCGAGGAAGTCCCGCAGCGCCGCGGTGACATGCGAGGATGCGGTCCCGGCAGCGTCTGCTTCGGAGGTGCGTGCGGTGGTCTCTGTGCTCATCGGCTTCCTAATTCATGTGACGTAGGTCATCGCAGGCTAGACTACCCAATATGGTGTCGAGTGGTCTCCGGGGTGCGCTGAAAGGAACCTGTGCACCCACCGCCGTCCTCGATCTCGACGCCTTCGACGCCAACCTCGACGCCCTGGCCGAGCGCGCTCGCGGACTGCCGATCCGGCTGGCCACGAAGTCCCTGCGCGTGCCCGCCGCCATCGACCGGGCGCTCGCCCATCCCGGCTATTCCAGTGTGCTCGCGTATTCCGTCCCCGAGGCACTGTTCCTCCACGCCCGCGGCATCCGCGATATCGTCATCGGCTATCCCAGCCTCGACCGTCCCGCCCTGGCGCGGATGATCGCCGAGGCGGATGCGCTCTCGAACATCACCGTGATGATCGATTCCGTGGACCACCTCGACATCATTGACGACGTCCGGAGATCCCTCGCCGAGGCGGGGCGGAAGTCCTCCTCGGACGGGACCGGTCCGGCAGGGGAGGGGAAGAACCTCGCCGAGGCGGGAGCCGCCTCGGTGCGGGTGTGCATCGACGTCGACTCCTCCTATCGACCGGCCGAGTCCTGGTTGGGCGACCGCGTCCATATCGGGGCCAGGCGCTCGCCGATCCGGGATGCCCGATCAGCCGTCGCCTTGGCCCGGCAGGTGGCGGCTCGTCCCGGTTTCGACCTCGTGGGGATGATGTTCTACGAAGGCCAGATCGCAGGCACCGCCGACGCCGGACGAACGGTCAGGCAGGCGATCGTGCGGGCCATGCAGAAGGCCTCGATCGCCGAACTCGCCGAACGACGAGCCGCCGTCATCGCCGCGGTCCGTGAGATCGCCGACCTCGAATTCGTCAACGGCGGGGGAACCGGCTCGTTCGAGTCCAGTTCCGTCGAAGGCACACTGACCGAACTCGCCGCCGGATCCGGCCTCTTCTCCCCGGGACTCTTCGACGGCTATACGCACTTTCGGCATCGGCCGGCCGCGTACTTCGTGTCTCCCGTCGTGCGCAGGCCCGGCCCTGGCTGGGTGACGGTCTTCAAAGGCGGATTCATCGCCTCCGGGGTTCCCGGTTCCGACCGGCTGCCGACCATCGCCTGGCCGCCGGGCCTCGAGTATTCCGGTCTCGAAGGCCCCGGAGAGGTGCAGACTCCGCTGACCGGGCCGGGCACGGACGCACTGCGCATCGGCGATCTCGTGTGGTTCCGGCATGCCAAGGCCGGGGAGCTGGCCGAACATTTCAATGACTTCCAGGTCGTGTCCCAGGACCGCATCGGCGCTGTCTGGACCACCTATCGAGGAGAGGGACTCGTTCTGTGAGAGAAGTGCAGTCAGGGCGCGGCGAACGGGCCGGACGCGGTGCGAAAAGCGGCTCGGCGAAGGGCCGGCACGCGTTTCGGAACTGGGCCGGGCACGTCCACGCGCATCCGCACACGTTCTCCAGTCCCGTCTCGGCGGAGGAATTATCGGAAATCGTCACAGCCGCTGCGGCGGCGGGGGACCGGCTGCGGGTCGTCGGGGCCGGGCATTCGTTCACTCCCGTGGCCGCCGGCGATGACGTCATGGTCAGCCTCGACGGACTGTCGGGGATCGTCGCCGTCGATGAGGCGCGCAAGCGGGTGCGCTTTGCCGCCGGCACTCGGCTGCGGGACATTCCCGCACTGCTCGCTCCCGTCGGCCTGGCCCTGGAGAATCAGGGAGACGTCAATCCGCAGGCCCTGGCCGGTGCGATCTCGACGAGCACGCACGGCACCGGGATCGGGTTCACGGGATTCGCCGGGACCGTCACCGGACTGAGCCTGATGGGCCCCGACGGTGCGGTGCGCGAACTCTCGGCCGAGGCGGAATCGGAGGTATTCGACCTCGCGCGGGTCAGCCTCGGCGTCCTCGGTGTCATCACCGAGGTCGAGCTCCAGTGTGTGCCGGCCTTCGACCTCATCGCCGAGGAGAAGGTCGCCGGATTCGATGAGCTCCTCGACGGGCTGGCCGAGCGGATGCGCGGGGCCGACCATTTCGAGTTCTACTGGTTCCCGCACACCGATTCGGTGCTGACGAAGACGAACACCCGGGTTGAGCCTGGGCAGGCCGGGCCGGGCCGCCTCGCCGAGGCGGGGGTGCGCAACCGTTGGCTCAACCTCCTCGACAAAGAGGTGGTGGAGAACGGAGCGCTGCGGTTGGCCGTCGAACTCGGGGCGAAGGTTCCGGCCGTGGTGCCCTCGATCAATCGCATCGCCCAGTCGGTCGTGGCTGATCGGACCTACCGGGCTCCGGGCCACGATGTGTTCGTCACCCCACGGCGGGTGCGGTTCAACGAGATGGAATACGCGCTGCCCTTCGAATCCGGACCTGAAGCGATTCGGGAGATCCGTGACGTCATCGAGGCTAAGGGGTGGACGATCTCCTTCCCTCTCGAGGTCCGGTGTGCCGCCGCCGACGATGTGCCCTTGTCGACGGCGACGGGGCGGGAGACGATGTACATCGCCGTGCACCGCTTCATCAAAGAGGACTTCGCCGAGTACTTCCGCGTCGTCGAGGAGATTCTGTGCCGGCACGGCGGCCGACCGCACTGGGGCAAGATCCACACTCGTACCGCCGCTGACCTGCACGAGCTCTATCCGCGATTCGCGGACTTCTGCGATCTGCGGGCTCGACTGGATCCGGAGGCCATGTTCGGCAATCGCTTCACCGACTCGCTGTTCGGCGTCGCCCGCGGCTGAGGTCGTTCGACGTCATCCGCTGCTGAGGGGCGGTCAGTTGACAGGTGGTCGCAAACGGATACTGGCGGTCGAGAAGTGGTCGCAAACGGATACTTCTGGGCGCGGAGAACCTCCGGTAGTGACCTAGTCTTCGGCTGCTCGCGCGTCGAGCCAGTCGAGGATCTCCGGCCAGGCGGCCTCGGCGGTCGATCTGCGCATGAGGCCGTGATGTCCGATGCTCTTCACTCCGAGCTCCTCCGGGGCGAAGGTGCGACGAGTCACCGGGGCCAGTCGCAGCCGGTCGGTGATCGCATCGATGAACGCCTGCGTCGCCCAAGGATCGTCTGAGGTGCCGATGGCGAGCACAGGTGTGCGCAGTCGGGAGGCTCGTGCCTCGGCATCGAAGCTCGGGTCATCGAAGAAGAAGTGGGGGCGGCGCAGCCACTTCGTCCACTCGTAGAGAGCGGCAGCGGGAATGTCCTCACCGAGTCCCACTCGGCTGCCGGGCATGTACCCGAACACCCGAGTGATCGCTCTGCCGAAGACCCCGAGGCCGAATTCCACCCGGAACCGCTCGCTGCGGGGTGCGATTTGGCGCGCCGCCACCATCGCTGTGGCGACAGTGGCGATTCCGGACAGACGCTGACCGCCGTACCCCAGGAGCAGAGCGTGCCCGCCGACGCTGTGGCCCAACGCCGTATGCGGCAGATCAGTAAATCTCTCCTCCGCCCAGGCGCCCGCTGCCGCCACATCTTCGGAGATCCAGTCGCGCATGCGGATGTGCCGATGTGTGCGAGCTTCCGTTCGATCGCCGACGCCGCGGAAGCCGTAGGTGATCACGGCGAACCCTCTCGCGGCGGCCGCCTCGGCGAAGGAGAAGTAGAAGCGTTCCGGAGTCGCGGTCGCCGGGTGGATCGTCAGCACCGCACGGCGGTCGGCCGTGGGGAGGAAGAGATGTCCCTCGAGGTCGTTGGATCCGTACCGGCTCGGCACCGGGATGCGTACGTCCTGTTTGAGAAGTGAGTCCATATCCTTCAGCGTAATGACCACGACGCCAGGGTGCTACTAGTCGGTAATGTCTTTCTCGCTGCCGGCGTCCGTACCGGCATAGTCCGCAACGTCCTCATTGCGATCCTCCGCATCAATCAGCTGGATCCTCCGGCGCAATCTCTGCATCACACAGCAGTTCTCGGCGGGATTCCATGTCGGAGCGTGCTGGTACGCTCGGGTCATGACCGCGTCGGATCGGAACCATCCCGCATCACCCACCCAGGCAACAAGCCGAGAGCGGGAGAGAGGCCGGCGCAGGTCGATGTTCGTCGCCGCCTTCGGCACCGTCGTCGAATGGTACGACTTCTCGATCTTCTTCTATGTCGCTACGACCCTGACCAAGGAGTTCTTCGGCGATCAGACGGATTCTCTGCTGCTGACTCTCGGGGTCGGCGCGGCGGGATTCCTCTTCCGGCCCTTGGGCGCGATGGTCTTCGGCCACCTCGGTGATCGGATCGGGCGACGATCGACGCTCATCATCTCCGCGGTCCTCATGGCGATCTCCATGCTCGGGATCGCGGTCATCCCGAACTACGACACGATCGGCATCTGGGCAGGCGTCCTCATGGTTGCCCTGCGCTGCCTGTCCGGATTCTCCGTCGGCGCGGAATACACGGGAATCATGGTCTTCCTCATGGAATCGGCGGGACCGGGAAAGCGCGGATTGGCGGCCAGCTGGGCTGCGGCCAACAGCGAGGTCGGCGCCCTCTTGGCGGTGGGATCCGGTGCGCTGCTGGCGAATACGCTCAGCCCCGAGGCAATGGACTCCTGGGGTTGGCGGCTGCTGTTCGTCCTCGGTGCCGTGCTCGCCATCCTCATGGTTCCGCTGCGGTCGATGATGGAGGAGACCGAGACCTTCAAACGGCTCCAGCAGGCTGAGAAGGAGAAGAAGGGCACGAAGGACACGGCCCTCGAGCGCTCCCCGCTCATCACCGCGATCCTCGAGCAGCCGCGGGCGATCCTCGTCGCTTTCCTCATCTCCTCGATCGGCTCGGTCAGCTACTTCCTCAACATCACCTATGTGCCCACCTACATCGAGGAGGTGGCGAAGGTCCCGAACTCCGGCTCCCTGGCCCTGGGCACGGTCGCGGCCGTGGTCGCCATCGTCGTCACCCCGTTCTTCGGCTTGGCCTCGGACAGGTTCGGGCGCAAACCCGCCCTGGCCGTTCTCATGGCTGTCTTCGTGTTCACGATCATTCCCGCATACGCTCTGCTGGGCGGCAGCTCCTCAAGTGGGGCGGTCTTCGGTGTTGCGTTCCTCGCAATTCCCGCCGCCGGGTGGAGCGCGGTGGCTGCCGCTATGGTGCCCGAGCAGTTCACCGGCACGAGCCGTTTCTCCGGCATGGCGATCGGCTACAACGTCGCCACCGTCCTCTTCGGCGGTCTCTCGCCGCTCATCGCCACGGCACTCATGTCGTCGACAGGCATCACTCTGGCCCCGGCGATCTACGCCACCGTCGTCATCGTCGTCGCCGGAGTCCCGACCCTCATCCTCGCCCGCAGCATGGGCAAGAAGACCCTCGCCGAGGTGGACGAGGACAAGCATCTCGTCCCTGCTTGAGAGCGTGGCCGGGGGCTGCGGCGGATCGGTGACAGACGTTGCCGTTCTGCCACACGATGCGCGCATCTCGAGCGTGCCGGGCTCATAGATTGGTTTCAGAACACGCATTCGGGCGACCTGCTCCCGGGTGTGAGAGACCGATCAAGGAGTCATCATGAAACGCATGAAGCGCGCCACCTTCACCGCCGCGGCCCTGCTCAGCTGCACCCTCACCTTCTCGGGCTGCTCGCTCATCAGCCAGGTCGTATCGGACCAAGACGGGACTGCCGGCGAACAGGCGAACGCCGATGGTCAGGATCAGGGCGACCAGGACCAGAACGGTCAGGACCAGGGCGACCAGAACGGGCAGGAGTCGGGCGCCGACCAGAACGGCCAGCAGCCGAATGCCGACCAGAACGGGCAGGACCAGAGCGGCGGTCAGGACTCGAGTTCCGATCAGTCGGCATCGAACTCCTCGAATTCTTCGTCATCGTCGACTTCATCCGCCGACGGGTCCACAGGCTCGGACTCGGGAGCGTCGTCCGGCAGCCAGGGCCAGGTCAGAATCGGCGAAAGCTTCGAAGATCCGGAGATGCAGGACAAGATCGAGGTGCTCTCGGCGGTGCGGAACTTCGACTCGTCCAAGAAGGCCTCGTCGATCGAACTCGGCGGCGAAGTCGTCCTCCTCGAAGTCAAGGTCACCCCGGGACAGAAATACAGCGGACTCATCCAATCCGGAGCCTTGAAGATCTCAGAGGACGGTGGAACGAACTTCCGCTACGACCAGACCGACGGCCTCGAATCCGAGATGAGGGCCGCCGGATTCGAGCCCTGGGAAGATATCAATCGCCGCGACGGCGGAACGCACCAGGGCTGGCTCGCCTATGTTCCGAATGAGAAGCAGGACACCTACACGATCCGCTACGAACGCGGACCCGGCAAGGTGATGGGAACCGACGAGAAGGTCCCGGAGTTCACGAAGACCTTCGACATCCCCGCTCTCTGACTCTCGAGGCCCAACCGCGCGACCCGCGGCTGCGGCACGTGAGTTCTGCGGCCAGGCGGCGTCGGCCGATCAGCGACATACGCATCGCGCGTCTCCGATTCGGAGACCGGCCGCGATGCGTCGTCAGCGTCTTGGATCAGCCTTCGCTGAATGCCTTCCAGTCAGACACCTCGGACTCGGCGAGCTGAGCGGCCACACCGGTGTAGGTGGCAGGCGTCAGAGCCTTGAGCAGTTCGGCACGCTCCTCGGGCAGGCCGAGGCCGTCGACGAACGTCTGCAGATCGGCCTGGTTGATGCGCTTGCCGCGAGTGAGTTCCTTGAGCGTTTCGTACGGGTTGTCCATGCCCGGCACGCCTTGCAGCCCGGCGGCACGCATGACCGACTGGACTGCTTCGCCGAGGACCTCCCAGTTGCCGTCGAGGTCGGCGGCCAGAGCATCCTCGTTGATCGCGAGGGCACCGAGGCCCTTGACAAGGTTGTTGAGCGCGAGCACGGAGTGGCCGTAGGCGACGCCGATATTGCGCTGCGAGGTCGAGTCGGTGAGGTCGCGCTGCATCCGCGAGGTGACCAGCGTCGAACCGAGGGAATCGAGCAGGGCGCAGGAGAGCTCGAGGTTCGCTTCGGCGTTCTCGAACCGGATCGGGTTGACCTTGTGCGGCATCGTCGACGAACCGGTCGCACCGGCGACGGGGATCTGCTTGAAGTAGTTCATCGAGATGTAGGTCCACATGTCGGTGGCCAGGTTGTGCGCGATCCTGTTGAACCGAGCGATATCGGCGAACAGTTCGGCGTTCCAGTCGTGCGACTCGATCTGTGTTGTCAGAGCGTTGAAGCTCAGCCCGAGGCGGTCTTCGACGAAGGTGCGTGCGATCTGCGGCCAATCGGCTCCCGGCACGGCCGCCAGGTGAGCGGAATAGGTGCCGGTGGCGCCGTTGATCTTGCCGAGGAACTCTGTGGCGGCGATGCGTTCGTACTGGCGGCGCAGGCGGTGGACGAAGACCGCGAGTTCCTTGCCCATCGTCGTCGGGGTGGCCGGCTGACCGTGGGTGTGGGCGAGCATCGGCACCTCGGCCAGCTCCGCGGCGGACTCGGCGAGAGCGTCGATGAGGGCCTTCGCTCGCGGCAACCACACCTGTTCGGTGGCGCCCTTGATTCCCAGCGCCCAGGAGAGGTTGTTGATGTCTTCGGACGTGCAGCAGAAGTGGACGAGCTCACCGAGATCCTCGGCGCCGATCTTCACTAGGGCTTCTTTGATTGTGTATTCGACGGCCTTGACGTCGTGGACGGTGACGGCTTCATGAGCGGCCAGCGTGGCGATGGTGTCGGCGTCGAAGTCGGCGGCGAAGGCACGCAGTCCGTCGACCTCATCGGGGGTGAGGGTGCGGACGCCCTCGATCACCGAGTTCTGGGCGAGGTGGATGAACCATTCGATCTCGACCGTGATGCGATTGCGGTTGAGAGCCGCCTCGGAGAGGTGATCGACGAGGTCAGCGGTGTCTTTGCGGTAGCGACCATCAAGCGGTCCGAGAGCGATGGCGGGCGAGATTTCGGCAAGGGAAACAGTCGGCATGCCCTCATTTTCTCATGAGCGGCGAACCGGGGCGGCACCCGTCCGGGTCTACCGGCCGGTAGACCCGGAAGGAGAGCTGGACTCGGGCGTTTCCGCCTGTGGATTCGGCGATGACTTCGCCATCAGCGCCTTGTGGATGCTCGGCGCTCTTCCCCAACCCTGAAATCGAGGCTTCCGCCCCTGCCCCGCGCCCTCCTACGGTCGAGTGATTCGGGTACGGACACCGGATTCGGGCATGGGTGCCGGATTCGGTCGCAGATGCCGGACGGACAGGTGGGAGGGCTGAGGCATGATCACGGACGAGCTGGAGCGCAATCGCGAGCAGTGGAGACGGCGAGCGGAGGTGCTGCGCTCCCTGGCGCAGAGCTGCCGCCAGATCGACGGCTGGGATTCCCCGGCGGGAGCGCTGCTCGATGACAGGGTGGCGTCGTGTGCGGAATCGATCGACCGTCTGGGCGAGCGGGCGGAGAAGCTCGCCGAGGCGTATGACCTCCACCTGCAGGTTGTGTCGGTGGGAGGGCGGATCCAACTGTGAACGCCCGACCCGCCGCGCGAGAGACCGCCGGAATCGACAGCTGGATCGTCGTCGACCTCGACCGGATCATCAGGCTGCCGGAACGTCTGCGTCGTCTCTGGCCGCCTGATCTGCTCCCTCGCCGGGTCGGACAGGACTCCCGAGCCGCCTCGGCGAAGATTGGGAGGGCCAGCGCCGCAACGGAACTGGGTGGGACAGAACCAGGCACGGCTGACGCAGTGGTTGGGGATGCCGCCACAGCCTCGGGGGCTGTCGCCGCTGGGGCGGCCAGCGCGGCGCCGGGGACGGCCAGCGGGGTCACGGGGACAGCGAAGCGAGACATCGATGTCCTCACCGCATGGCTGCGCGGCTTCGCCTCCGAACTCGACCGAGTGACCACGCGCATCAGCGTCGTCGTGTCATCGGGAGCCGAAACCGTGCACCTGGCGCTGTGTCTGGGGCCGGGGGTCGGGCTCGCGGTCCTCGCTCTGCAGGGCGAAGGGCTTGAGGACTTCGCGCAGCATCAGCTGCTGCGCAGGATCGAACCGGGACGGATCGGGCACGTCGTCGAGGATCTCGCCGAACTCGTCGAACAGGATTGCGTGCTCACGCTCAGCTGGGCATCCGGACAGGGAGGCACGGGACTGGAGTTCCTCCGTCGAAAGGACGGGGTCTGGTTTCGGCCGGTCATCGAGCGCGCCGGCGACTCCGTCACCGTCGACAGCGAGGTCGTCGCGGGAGATGCGGCGGTGCGACAACTGCTCAGCGCCGTGCTCACCCGGACGCTGACGGCAGGAGCCCCGAAGTGACGGCGGCAGCAGGAGTCCGCTGGGAACTCGTGGCCTCAGGGCCCGGCGGGGAACGGGACACGCGGAAGAAGCCGGCACGGGCCGGGGCGTGAGGGGAGACGGGCGATGATCGATTCGACGACGCGCGGCGGCGGGCGGATCACCGTCGACGAACGCGCCGATGACAGCGGAGACGCACTGCAGACCGTCATCTCAGGTATCGGCGACCTGACCGTCGACGCTGCTGTCGGGGACTTCGACCTCGCGACTCTGCTCACCCAGGTCCCGGCCCCCGTGACTGCGCTCAACCTCGATGCCTGCAGGATCCGATTCCACAGCCAGCTCGCCGCCTCGGTGCTCGAGCTCGAAGCCACACTGGTCGCAGTTCGGGCCGCTTCCTTCGCCTACCGACAGGCGGAGAAGGGGATCAGCGAAGTCTTCGGCGGACTGCTCGACGCCCTCGGCTACGCGACCGGTCGCATCATCGCGCTCAGCCTGCCCGTCATCATTCCCGTCGCGCTCGTCGTCGGCGCCCAGGTCGTCGTGGTCACGAAGATCCTCGACGCCACCGGACTCGACGATGTCATCACCAAACAGTTCGGCATCGACCTGGGCAAAACGAAGGCGCAAGCGAAGGAAGCGCTGATCACGTTCGCGTTCGAGCAGTCCGACGTCTCCGGTGCCGTCATCGAGCACGTGCTTCCGGGCGTCGTCGTCGGGTTCCTGGGTCTGCCGCCGTTCGTCCTCAACGCCGATGGCGACCACGGATTCTGGCCGCACGACTCGACGTCGATGACGATCTGGGTCCTGGCCGGTGCGAACGCGTTCGGACTGCTGCTGCCCTCCGACGTCGAAGTGTGGAGGGCAAAAGGGCTGACTCCGCCGCACAAGGAGCCGCCGCGTGACGTCGAAGACCTCTTCATCCGCGAAGCGAACCGTCACCGCGGAGCCGATTCCGGCCAGGTCCGCATCGAGGAGATCGTCGGCCCCGATGGGACGACCCGCTATATCGTCTACGTTCCGGCCACCACCGACTGGTCGCCGAAGTCCGGGGTCAACACGACGGACCTGACGACGAACGTGCAGGGGATGGCCGGCAATGACACCGTAATGCGTGAGATGGTGCGCCAGGCGATCGCCGATGCCGGGATCGGACGCGACGCCGAGGTCATGCTCGTCGGGTATTCGCAGGGAGGGATCACCGCAGGATCTCTGGCCGCGGACCCGGCGTTCCTCGACGATGTCAACGTCACTGCCCTGATGACGGTCGGTGCTCCGGTCTCCGATTTCGCCATCGATTCGGAAATCGACGTGCTCTCCATCGAACATGAACAGGACCTCGTGCCCGATCTCGACGGCAATGAGAACCCGGCGGCGAAGAACTGGTCGACGATCACCGTCGACTACGACCCCGATGAACTGCGCAAGGTCCCCGAGCTTGCGAACAAGTCCGATGCCGAGCTCGATGAGATGTTCGCTTCGGCCGGGGCGGCACACTCGTCGGTCGCCTATGCTGCTTCGATCGGCCTGCTGCTGCGGGCCGGCAATCCCGGCTTCGACCGCTTCACCTCGAAGAACTCGGGCTTCTTCACCGGTGACCTCGCGAAGACGCGCGACTACCAGGGCAAGCGCAAACGCCACTGAACTCGGTTTCGCGGCACGGCCCTCGGCATCGAAACGATGGGACACCTCGTGCACCGACGGAGCTCATGGAAGCTGCACTCGATCTCCCGAGGATGGGCCGCCTCGGCGCGCGATGGGATCGTGCGAATCCTGCACACGACCTCCCGAAGAAGGGCCGCCTCGGTGCTCGGATGTGCATTGGTCGGACGATGGAGCATCTCTGCCGTGATCGACAATTGTCCACGGAACGCTTTGGAACTCGGCCACATGTGTCGAGCTCGGGCCATAGTCTGTTCCTGACCTGCACTTTTGATACTCGAACCGCATGGGGAGAGTGGCAAGCAGTGAGTGGATTCGGTATTGTTATAGCACCTGTGAATCAGATCACTCGAGGGCGAGTTCTCACATCCGAGGGCCTGCCCGACGGACACGGTCCACCACTGGTCACCTCCGGTGAAGTTGGACCTCGAACAAAGGAGAACTGAAATGACCTCCAACATTTCAGTGGGAACCGGCGCTGCCCACAGTCAGTCCTCGGAGCCCAGAATGATCCAGATGCTCACCGAAGACGGAAACCGCGTCGAATCCGGTGAGTACGATGCCTTCGCAGCAGAACTCACCGATGAGGATCTGCGCGGCTTCTACCGGGATATGGTCCTGGTCCGCCGCATCGACGCCGAAGGAGCTGCTCTGCAGCGTCAGGGACAGTTGGGCCTGTGGGCACCTCTGTTCGGACAGGAAGCAGCCCAGATCGGCATGGGACGGGCCGCTCGCCCCCAAGACTTCGTCTTCCCCACCTACCGCGAACACGGCCTCGCCTACACCCGCGGTGTCGAACCCGAAACCCTGCTCAGCATCTTCCGCGGTCAGAACCACGGCGGCTGGGATCCGCAGGAGCACCGGTTCCACACCTACACCATCGTCATCGGCTCGCAGACCCTGCACGCCACCGGCTACGCCATGGGCATCTCCATGGACGGCGACGTCGGCACCGGCGACATCGAACGCGACACGGTCGCCATCGCCTGCTTCGGCGACGGCGCGACCTCGCAGGGCGATGTCTCCGAAGCGCTGACCTTCGCCGGAGCCTTCCACGCCCCGGTCCTGTTCTTCTGCCAGAACAACCAGTGGGCCATCTCCGAGCCCACTCACGTCCAGTCCGCGGCGCCGCTGTCCACCCGCGGCGAAGGATTCGGAGTTCCCGGAATCCGCGTCGATGGCAACGACATCATCGCGATGTACTCCGTCGCCCGCGCCAGCCTCGATTCCGTGCGCGCCGGCCACGGCCCGATGCTCATCGAAGCCTTCACCTACCGTCGTGGTGCCCACACCACGGCCGATGACCCGACGAAGTACCGCGACAAGGCCGAAGAGGAGATCTGGGAGGACCGCGACCCGATCACCCGTCTCAAGGCCTACCTGGACAAGCACACCGAGACCAGCGACGAATTCTTCGCCGAGGTGGACGCCGAGGCCGACACCCTGGCCGCTCGTATCCGCCACAACTGCATGACCATGGAGAACCCCGACGGCGTCGAGATGTTCGCGCATGTCACCGCGGAACCCCACTCCCTCGTCGACGAGGAACGTGCCGAATTCCTGGCATACCAGGCCTCGTTCGCCGATGCGGGTGAGGCCTGATGGAGAAACTTCCCCTCTCTAAGGCGATCACCGCCGGAATGCGCAAGGCCATGGAGGACGACCCGAAGGTCGTCCTCATCGGTGAGGACATCGGCAAGCTCGGCGGCGTCTTCCGCGTCACCGAAGGACTGCAGAAGGACTTCGGTCCCCAACGCGTCATCGATGCCCCGCTGGCCGAGTCCGGCATCGTCGGCACCTCGATCGGCATGGCCATCCGCGGCTACCGTCCCGTCATCGAGATCCAGTTCGACGCATTCATCTTCCCTGCCTACGACCAGATCGTCACCCAGGTGGCGAAGCTGTACAACCGCACGCTGGGCAAAGAGAACATCCCGGTGGTCGTCCGCGTGCCCTACGGCGGCGGCATCGGCTCACCCGAGCACCACTCGGAAAGTCCCGAGACCGTGTTCGCACACCACGCCGGACTGCGGCTCATCTCTCCGTCGAACGCTCATGATGCGTACTGGATGATTCAGGACGCGATCAAGAGCGAAGACCCGGTGATGTTCTTCGAACCCAAGCGCCGTTACTGGATGCGCGGGGACGTCGACACCTCCGCCCGGGGCGAGCTGGGCATGCACGACGCCCGAGTCGTATCCGAAGGCACCGACGTCACCCTCGTCGCCTACGGTCCGCTCGTGCCGACCGCGCAGGACGTGGTCACCGCGGCCGCGGAGGAAGGCAAGAGCGTCGAACTCATCGACCTGCGCAGCCTCAACCCGATCGACTTCAACGCGATCGAGAAGTCCGTGACGAAGACCGGCCGACTGGTCGTCGCCCACGAGGCTCCGACCTTCCTGGGGCTGGGCTCTGAGATCGCAGCACGCATCACCGAACGCTGCTTCTTCAACCTCGAAGCCCCGGTCATCCGGGTCGGCGGTTACCACACCCCGTACCCCGGCTCGCGGATGGAAGAACACTACCTGCCCGACCTCGATCGCATCTTCGATGGTGTCGATCGGGCCCTGTCCTACTGATTTCGAGGAGAGTCAAGAATGTCATTCGAATTTCCTCTTCCCGACGTCGGTGAGGGCCTGACCGAGGCCGACATCGTCGCGTGGAAGGTCGCCCCCGGCGACACCGTCACCGTCAATCAGATCCTCGTCGAGGTCGAGACCGCGAAGTCGCTCGTCGAGCTGCCCAGCCCGCAGGCCGGCACCGTTGGTGCCCTATTGGTCGAGGAGGGTCAGACCATCGAGGTCGGCACCCCGATCATCCGGTTCGGCGGAGATGATTCCAGCGCCGAGGCGGCCCCTGCCTCCGCTGGTGCGCCTGCTTCCGGTTCGGCTGAGAAGTCGGCCGAGGAGTCCGGTGATGCCGACGGCGGAGCCACCCTCGTCGGATATGGAGCGAAGGAGACCTCGTCGAAGCGGCGTCCGCGCAGGGGCGCTTCCGTCCCGGCTCCTGCCGCTGCCGCAGCGCCGGCAACGCCGGTAGCCCCGGTTGAACCGCCTTCGGAGGCGGCCCCGCCCGCACCCGCAGCAGCTCCGGCCGCGCAGGCACAGCCCGCATCGGCACCTGCCTCACCGGGCAAGCCGTTGGCGAAGCCGCCCGTGCGGAAGCTTGCGAAGGATCTGGGCGTCGACTTGTCCCAGGTGACTCCGACCGGTTCCCGCGGGGACGTCACGCGCGACGATGTGCACGACGCCGCGAACCAGGCGACCGCTCCCACGGCGGGTGCGACGGCACCGGCGGCCGCCTCGGCGAGTGACCAGGGAGCGCTCGAAGAGCGGATCCCGTTCAAGGGCGTGACGAAGATGATGGCTAAGGCCATGGTCGATTCGGCCTTCACGATGCCGCATGTCACCGAGTTCCTCGACGTGGACGTCACCGAGACGATGGCGATGGTCCGCCGGCTGAAGTCGACGAAGTTCCTGGGCGAGGAAGTCAAGGTCTCGCCTCTGCTCATCGTCGCCAAGGCCGTGGCCTGGGCCGTGGGACGCAATCCGCGGATCAACTCGTGCCTCGAGGGCGACGAGATCGTCGTGAAGAAGTACGTCAACCTCGGCATCGCCGCCGCCACTCCGCGCGGACTGATCGTGCCGAACATCAAGAACGCGCAGGCCATGGGTCTGGGCGAACTGGCGCAGGGCATTCAGGATCTCACCGCTCTGGCGCGGTCGGGCAAGACACCGCCGGCTGACCAGGCCGGCGGAACGATCACGATCACGAACGTCGGCGTCTTCGGAGTCGATGCCGGTACGCCGATCATCAATCCGGGTGAGGCCGCGATCCTCGCGTTCGGGCAGGTCCGGAAGAAGCCGTGGGTGGTGGGCGACGAGATCGTTCCGCGTGAGATCACCACGCTGTCGGTCAGCGCCGATCACCGTGTCGTCGACGGCGAGATCATCTCGAAGTTCCTCGCCGACGTCGGACGGGGCCTGGAGGACCCGACCCTGATGTTGGCCTGAGGTTTCACCCCGGTGCCGGCTGTTCGTCGGCGCTGTGGGCTTGAACGAGGCCCGAACGCCCCGGTTTCGCATGATGCGAGGCCGGGGCGTACTTTCTGTCCCTAGTGCTGGCCGCAGCCCAGTCTGAGTCAGACAGCCCAACTTCAAATCTGGGCTATCTGCTTCAGACTGGGCCGTGAGCGAATGGCAGAACGGTGAGGATCTCCATGCGCATGGCCGGAGCCGATCCTCAAACGCGCGGGCCGCGGCGACTGCTCGGTCTACCCGTCGAGGTAGGCGCTGTTGTCCTTGGGGCTGCCGTCCTTGACGAGACGCTTGGCTATGCAGTGGTTGCGATCGAGGCCCCATGAGCGGCACTGGTCGAGGGCCTGTTCCGGATCGCTGTAGCCGGTGTCGACGACCGTGACCCAGTAGCTGCCGTCCTTGTACGAGGCCCAGTCGCCGCTGTGGATGAGGATCGCGCCCGGATACTTGACCTTGTTGGCCTCGTACTCGTTGAGGATGTCCTGCGCTGACCACGTCTTGCCGTCTGCCTCGAGGCCGACGTTCTTCGCGCTCACCTGAGTCACCCACTTGCCTTCGAGGTCGGCGGCTTTCTCGGTGCCGTCTGCCGTATAGTCGTCGAGCTGCTGTTCCGGGCTCTTCGTCGGCTGGACGAGATCGTCGGACGGGCTGGGCGACGGGCTTGCCGACTCGCTGGATCCGACGTCGACGGGGACGGTGCCAGACGAGGGTGCGAGCCATCGGATGCCGAAGAATCCCACCAGAGCCAGAATCATGATGATGGCGATGATGACGACGGTGATCTTCAGGCCATTGCCCGACGACGAATCGCTGTGGACGGTGGGCGGAAACTGTGGCGGAGGAGGAGTCTGAGGCCCACTTCGTGCCGAGCCGCCGACGTCGTTGCCGGCACCACCGCCGGCAGACCGTTGCGCCGGCTGAGAATTCGCATACTGATGTGAGCCGGCAGAGTGTGCGTCATCGAAAGGTGAGTGTCCGGCAGGGGCGAAGACGTTGCCGCTGCGAGCTTTCGCGATCGACTGTTCCCCCGTGTGCCGTTCGAGATACTCGTAGTAGGTCGAGTTGTCGAAATCGGCAGACGAATGGTCCGCCTCATTCCCGTACGACGGGTTCTGACCAGCGGATTCACTTGAACCCTTGTGCCAGTCGTCGCTAGTCGCCGGACGAATGCGCGGCCTCTGTGGAACGTCGCTCATCAGTCCTCCTGAATGCCAGATGTGGTGGCAATCATCTACTTACCTTGGCACGAGTCGAGCAGACGTTCAACAGGATCGCTGACAGGACGCGTTGCCGACGAAAGCCTACTGCGGAAATCCCCGAGTTGCCTTGACCCCAGCTGTGAAAGTCCCTCCTGCCGTCGACAAAGGCCGGATGAACCCCTCGAGATGAGCGAAATCAGTGACGAAGACCCCATCACGGAAACCGAGATGAATTTGCCCTCCGACCCGCCGTCTCAGTAAGATTGATTCTTGTTGTGTCGTAGCAGCCCGGTCGCCGATCGATCTGCTACGACAAACATGGTGCTCACCCACCGCTGCACTCCAGCTTCGGCCATCTCTCACAGGCTACGGCTTCAGCGCTGGTGAGACATCTCGCCCGAACGGGCAGACCTGTTTCGGCGTACACAATTTTCACGGTGACAGTCGAGAAAATTTGTTGATGTCTTCCGACATCGGCGCAAGCGAGCGGGGAGAACACTGACGTGTGATCCCGCAGGAGCTTGTTTCGAGAGTCGGTAACTTGTGAACTGGAGGAGAGACATGGCAGCAACCTGCCAGGTAACCGGGGCAGTCCCTGGTTTCGGACACAACGTGTCCCACTCGAAGCGCCGCACGAAGCGTCGCTTCAACCCGAACATTCAGAAAAAGCGCTACTACGTTCCGTCGCTGCGCCGCAGCGTCACGCTGACCCTGTCCGCTAAGGGCATCAAGGTCATCGACGCTCGCGGAATCGACGCTGTGGTCAACGAACTCATCGCCAAGGGAGTGAAGCTCTGATGGCTAAGGCACAGGATGTTCGTCCCATCATCAAGCTCAAGTCGACGGCCGGCACCGGGTACACCTACGTGACCCGCAAGAACCGCCGCAACACCCCGGACCGCATCGTGCTCAAGAAGTACGATCCCGTAGTCCGCAAGCACGTCGATTTCCGAGAGGAGCGCTGAGCGCACATGGCTAAGAAGTCAAAGATCGCAAAAGACAAGCAGCGTCGCGTCATCGTTGAACGCTATGCAGAGCGCCGCGCGACTCTCAAGCGTCAGCTGACCCACCCTGACTCCACCGACGAGCAGCGCGAAGAGGCACGCCTCGCCCTGCAGAAGCTTCCCCGCGATGCTTCGCCGGTTCGCGTTCGCAACCGCGACCAGGTCGACGGCCGTCCGCGTGGCTACCTCCGGAAGTTCGGACTCTCCCGAGTTCGTTTCCGCGAAATGGCTCACAACGGCGAGTTGCCCGGCGTTACCAAGTCAAGCTGGTAATCTCGAGGAAGTTCGTCATCGGAAAAACGGACCGGTGACCTACCGACTTGTCCTAAGGAGGACACTTTTATGGCTAAGAACCGCAGTGAGCTCGTTGCAGAAGTTGCCGAGAAGTCCGGCCTGACCCAGAAGCAGGTCTCGGACGTGCTCGATGGTGTCTTCGACGTCTTCTCCGACGTCGTGGCCAAGGGCGAAAAGCTCACCATCCCCGGCTGGCTCTCCGTTGAGCGCACCGAGCGTGCCGCTCGCAAGGGTCGCAACCCGCAGACCGGTGAAGAGATCCAGATCAAGGCCGGCTACTCCGTGAAGCTGTCCGCTGGTTCGAAGCTGAAGGGTGCCGCTGGCAGCCCGAACTGATCGACGCAGCAGCGTCAAATGGCCCGGATCGTCTGATCCGGGCCATTTGCTGTCTCGGAGCATCTTCGAATAGGGGGCGGATTCGTCGTCCCAGCGGACGGAATCCATCCTCGCCGAGGCGGCTCCCCGAGATCTCGGCCACGAAGGGATCTCCCGGTTGGCAGTGCAGCGACGCCGAACGATATCCTGGTTTCATGTCAGAAGGGGCGGTCCGCGCACAGTGAGTTCTTCAGGTTTCGAACCGATCACACGGTTCGTGCAACGTGCCGCGGTCCCCATCGTCGTCTTCCTCGGGGCGATCGCTGGACTGGCCGCACTCTTCTTCACCGGAGCAGCCAACCCGACGCTGCTCAATGACCCCGGCTCCGTCGTCCGTTTCGGCCTTCCCGCAGCGAAGTTCGTCTTCAATACTGCGATGTCGCTGACCGTCGGCGCCCTGATGTTCGCCGTCCTCATCCTTCCTCGCACTGCGGGTGGCCGCAGCCGCCGACAGAAGAATGCGGACGAAGACCTTCCGCTCGACCCGTTGTGGACGAGAGCCATTCGGATCGCCGAAGTCTCCTCGGTGGTGTGGACGCTGTCCGCGGTCGCCGTGCTCGTCTTCTCATTCGTCGACACCGTCGGTGCTCAGGCCTACCTCGATTTCTCGAACCAGCTCGGCGTCTTCGTCACTCAGATCGCCTACGGGCAGCTGTGGGTGCTCATCGTCGTCCTCATCGCCGTCGCCTCCACCCTGTGCTTCGGTACCCGCTCGCATATCGGCATCGCCGCCGCCGGAGTGCTCAGTGTCGCCGTGATCCTTCCCTTGGCGCTGATGGGCCACTCCGCGGAGGCCTCCGGGCACACTCAGGCCGTCAACAGCCTCGGCCTGCACATCCTCGGTGCGGCCCTCTGGCTCGGTGGACTCTTCGTCATCGCACTGCTGGGCACACGGCTGGCCGTCTCGAAGAACCTCAAGCCGATCGTCGAGCGGTATTCGACGATCGCACTCATCTCCTTCGGTCTCATCGTCTTCTCCGGTGTCGTCAACGCGCTCCTGCGGGTGCATGACTTCGACGACCTCATGACCACCTACGGGCAAGTCATCCTCGCGAAGGCGTTCGCGACGGTCTTGCTCGGTCTGATCGGATTCTGGCACCGTCAGTTCGTCATTTCACGCTTGGGCACAGCCGCCTCGGCGACGGTGGAGTTCTGGCGCCTCATCACCGTCGAATTCATCCTCTTCGGGGTCACGATGGGCATGGCCGTGGCCTTGGCCCGCTCGCAGCCGCCGGTGTCGCAGGAGCCGGTGGGCGACCCCACCCCGGCCGAGATCCTCACCGGTGATCCGCTGCCGCCGAAGCCCAGCTTCTCCCGCTACTTCAGCGAATGGTCGATGGATCCGCTGTGGATCGCGATCGCAGCGGGCGCCTCGATCGCCTACGTCGTGGCGTTCATCAACCTCCGCCGCCGGGGTGACAAATGGCCGGTGCTGCGACTCATCAGCTGGCTGGTGGGCATGGTCTTCCTCGTCTACGTCACCTCGGGCGGACCCCGCGTCTACGGTGAGGTGCAGTTCTCTGCGCACATGATCGAGCACATGCTCCTGGTCATGGTCGTGCCCCTGCCGTTGGTGCTCGGCGCACCGATCACGATGCTCATGCGCGGAACGAAGGCCCGGCGGGACGGGTCGGCCGGCGTTCGCGAATGGGTGCTCTGGCTCGTCCATACTCCGTACCTGCGCTTCTTCGCGCACCCGATCGTGGCGAGTGTGAACTTCGCGGGTTCGCTCGTCGTCTTCTACTACTCGGGAATCATGTACTACGCGCTCGATACCCATATCGGGCACGAGCTGATGATCGCCCACTTCCTCGGCGCCGGATATCTTTTCGCGCAGGCCCTCATCGGCATCGATCCAGGGGTCAATCGCCCCGTCTATCCGATGCGTCTCGTGATGCTGCTGGTGACGATGGCCTTCCACGCATTCTTCGGAATTTCGATCATGAGCTCGAACGTGCTGATCGCCGGTGATTGGTTCGGCAATGTCGGCGCAGGCTGGGGCTATACGGCGATCGACGACCAACAGCTGGGCGGTTCCATTGCGTGGGGCATCGGCGAGTTCCCGACCCTCTTCATCGCGATCATGGTCTGCGTCCAATGGGCGAAGTCCTCGGACCGGGAGGCCAAGCGCATCGATCGCAGCGAGGACCGCACCGACGATTCCGAACTGCGCGCCTACAATGCGATGCTCGCCTCCATGGCCGAGCGCGATGCGAAGGCGCCTCCGCGCCGTCGGTGAGTTCATCCGGCCATGCTCTGAGCGCGGACCGCTGTGTTGCGTCTGAAGCTGGCAGGGCGACTCTTCGTAGGCTGGACGGAGCGTCCTGCAGTGCCGTGCGTGCCGCAATGGGCCTTGCGGACTTGGGGCAGTCTCATCTGACTGTCGCACATCGGCTGTGCACGAATGTGCACCGGAAATTCTCGGATTATGGCCAGGTCGTTTCCAAAATCTCTGTAATGTGGCGCACACTGATCTTCGGATGAGGAATATCCAAGCGCCCGAGACACTGCGCTGAAGCAGGGGTTCCCCGGCCGCACCGATGCGGTCTGAGTACCCCGAGCCGTCAGCCGGTCGGCGCCAGAGCAAGTCGATTCGCGCATTCAATGGTGACGCGGATTGTGGAAACGAAGGAGTCCCATGAGTTCTCAGAGCAATGCTGAGAGGAAGTCGATCCGTGCTCAGCTGCGCAAGGTCGTCGCTGCCTCGATGGCCGGAACGGTCGTCGAATGGTACGAGTTCTTCCTCTACGGTTCGGCCGCCACACTGGTGTTCAACCACATTCTGTTCCCGCCTTCCGACAATCCGCTGACTCCGATCCTGGCCGGTTTCGCCACCTACGCGGTCGGATTCATCGCCCGGCCAGTCGGCGGCATCGTCTTCGGTCACTTCGGCGATAAATACGGTCGCAAGAAGCTGCTGCAGCTTTCGATCGTCCTCGTCGGTGTGGCCACGTTCCTCATGGGCTGCCTGCCGACATTCGACCAGATCGGCTACCTCGCCCCGATCCTCCTCGTGCTGCTGCGCGTCGTCCAGGGCTTTGCCGTCGGCGGCGAATGGGGAGGCGCCGTCCTCCTCGTGGCCGAGCACGCGCCGAACAAGGAACGCGGCTTCTGGGCGTCGTTCCCGCAGTCCGGTGTTCCCTTGGGCAACCTGCTCGCCACTGCAGTTCTGTTCATCCTCACCGCGACGCTCACCGAAGAGCACTTCCTGTCGTGGGGTTGGCGCATTTCGTTCTGGCTGTCTGCCGTCATCGTCCTCATCGGCTACTACATCCGCACCCGCGTCTCCGACGCTCCGATCTTCGACGAGGTGCAGTCAGAAGAGATCGAAGAGGGCGTCGACTACGGCGTCAAGGCCGTGTTCAAGCGCTACCCACGTGAGGTCTTCGCCGCGATGGGTCTGCGCTTCGTCGAGAACATCCACTACTACCTGGTGGTCACCTTCTCGATCACCTACCTTGCCACGCAGGTGAAGATCGAATCGGCCGAAATCCTCGGCCTCCTCCTCGGCGCGCACGCGATCCATGCGGTTCTCGTTCCCATCGTCGGTGCCGCCACGGACCGCATCGGACGCAAACTGCCCTACGCTGTGGGCATCATCCTGACTGCGACGTGGGGCTTCTTCGCCTTCCCGATGTATGACACCGGCAGCGCCGTGATGATCTTCCTCGCCCTGCTCATCGGCCTGGTCTTCCACGCGCTCATGTATGCCGGTCAGCCGGCGATCATGTCCGAGATGTTCCCGACACGCATGCGCAACTCGGGCGTCTCGACCGGATACCAGGTCACGGCGATCGTCGCCGGATCCTTCGCGCCGATCATCGCCACCGCGCTGCTCGACGCCTTCGGATCCTCGATCCCGATCGCGCTCTACCTGCTGGCCGCTGCGATCATCTCGTTCATCGCTCTCATGTACACCCGCGAGACCAAGGGCATCGACCTGCGCTCTCTCGACCATGCAGACAAGGTGCGCCGCGGAGTTGCCACCGCCAGCTGAAACCAGCCAGCGCTCGTCTTGAGGGGGCGGTGTCGGTGACTATCGGCACCGCCTCATTGCCTGCCACCGTGCGCGGCACCCACCTCGATGAATCCTCGCCCTCCGCAGGGAGGAAGTTGGATCCGTACCACTGACCCGAACCACGAAAGGGACATCTCTTGGGAGATCTCACCAGCAAACGCGCTCTCGTCACCGGCGGAGCATCCGGGCTCGGAAAAGCGATCGCCCAGTCCTTCGCTCAGGCCGGAGCCTCCGTCATCGTCGCTGACGTCGACGCCGACTCGGCACAGGCCGTTGCCGACGACATCGGCGGCGAAGCGTGGGCCGTCAACCTGGCGGACACCTCGGCGTTGGAGGGCACCGATCTCGACGTCGACATCCTCGTCAACAACGCCGGCATCCAGCGGATCCACCCGATCACGGAATTTCCGCTCGAGGACTGGCAGCTGATCAACACTCTCATGCTCGAGGCGCCGTTCGTGCTCACGAAGGCGGTGCTGCCTAGGATGTACGAACGCGGGTGGGGACGCATCATCAACCTCTCCTCCGTCCACGGTCTGCGCGCCTCGGCGAACAAGTCCGCCTATGTCGCGGCGAAGCACGGGCTCATGGGGCTGACGAAGACGACCGCGCTCGAGGCCGGGCCGCACGGAGTGACGTGCAATGCGATCAACCCCGGCTATGTACTCACGCCCCTGGTCAAGGGACAGATCGCCGACCAGGCGAAGACGAACGGCATCAGCGAGGACGAGGTCCTCGAGCAGGTCTTCCTCGGCCATTCCGCGGTACCGAAGCTCGCCGAACCCGAGGAGGTCGCGGCCATCGCGCTCTTCCTGGCTGGGGAGCATGCCGCGGTCATCAACGGCAGCGCCCACAGCATCGACGGCGGTTGGGTCGCCGCCTGACCCACCCTCCCTTATTGCTACCCGACGGCGGCTCAGCAACCTCGCGCGAGGTATCTGGGCTGTGTTGTCTCATTACGTTGCTGACAACCTGACTCATTACGTTGCTGACAGTATGTCTCAATACGTTGTTGACACACTTCGGGCCATGCCTGAAGCCCTCTCACTAGCCAAACGCCGCG